>JBGPHB010000119.1:0-8747 GCA_041484155.1 Bryobacteraceae bacterium | reverse complement strand
CGGCGGCGAAGGCCATGGTTTGCATGAGCAGGTGGCGAAGCATTGCGATTTCCTGGTGCGCATTTCTATGTCCGTAGGGATAGCATCGCTCAACGTCAGCGTGGCCGCGGGAATCGTACTGTTTGAATGGCGCCGGCGGGCGGCGATCACCGCCCCGTAAAATTCGGCGGGCGTTTTTCCAGGAATGCGCGCACGCCCTCGCGATGATCCTCCGTCATCCCGCAGCGTGAGTGCGTCTCCGCCTCGCGATCCATCAAGGTACGGAAGTCCGTGGTCGCCGCCAGATTCACGTTGGCCTTCATATATCGAAAGCTGGTCAAAGGACCGCGCGCGATCCTAGCCGCCAGCTCGGCAACGGACGCGGCCAGGCGCTCGGGTTCCGTCACGCGGTTGATCAGCCCGATGCGGTGGGCTTCCGCCGCGTCGATGGCCTCCCCTAGAAAGAACAGCTCCTTCGCTTTGGGCGCGCCGGCATAGTGGGTGAGCAGCCACGTAGTGCCGAAATCGCCGCCGAATCCCACCTTGGCGTAAGCGGCGCTGAGTTTGGCCTCGCTCGATGCGATGCGCAGGTCACAGGCGAGTGCGATCCCGAGTCCCGCGCCTGCGGCGTGTCCGTTTACGGCGGCGATGGTCACTTTTGGCAAGTTGTACAGCAGCCAGGAAAACTCCTGCCATTCGCGCAGGACGTCGACGCGCTGCTCCAGGGCCAGGGCTTCCCCGTGGGCCATGGCGGAGATGTCGCCGCCTGCGCAGAATGCCCGTCCGGCGCCGGTGACCACAATCGCGCCGACCTCCGGATCGCGCGCCCATTGCTTCAGGACGGCAATCGACTGCGCCAGCAACTCCGCACTTAGCGCATTCAGCTTCTCGGGGCGATGGAGCGTCAGCGTCGCCACGCGGTCGCGCACTTCGGTAAGGATCACGTTTTCGGACATAGGAAAACTATATCGGATGTGATCCTATGAAAGCCGGCCCCTGGAGTTTCTACATTTCTCAACTGAACCCCGCCCTGACGGGCAGGGCTTGCGGGGTGTTGTAAACGTACGACAAAGCCCCGCCCGTCAGGGCGGGGTTAATTAAGCCGGCCCGAAGGCCGGCTCGCAGCCAGGACTGGCCGCCCCACGGTCCCCACACATCCCGCGTCAAGAAGGCGCTGGTCCATGCGTGCCAGGGTCCGTTCCATTCGGGGCGTCAGAATCCGGGTATGCGGGATCTCGCAGAGATAGTTCGGAATCTCCCAGACTTCCTCCTCCGTGGTCATCCAGCCGATGGAGTCGAAGCGCGTGAGGTTCACAGGGCGCGAATAAGTGCGCATGGATTTCTCGCCCGCCGGATTAAAGTAGTGCTCGAAGTAGCTCATCACCAGTTCTCGAACCGTTCGGTACACGGCCTCGCGCGAGCGAAGCCCGGAATAATTCGATGTCGCCACGGCGCCCCATCGGCCGTGGGCCCGATAGACCGCCAGCACATGGTCGGTGTCTCGTACGGCTTCGATGTCCACCAGCAGCGGCGGATGTCCGAGCAGACGCAGCGCCAGAGCTCCCAGCATCGCGCCTTCCATACAGTGCGCGACTCGCTCGCGAAGGACCCTCCGCGGAGAGTAGCAGGTGTTGCCGTTCGGCTCCAGGTTGTAGCCGACCTCCCGATCGAGGAAACGCTGGATCTTTGCGGGAGTAGTAAGGCGGCGAAGGACTCTTCGTTCGCTGGAGCGAAAACCGTCGAGCATGTTCGATAGGTTACTTCACCCGCTCAACGGTGTCGCGCTTTACCCGACATAGAATTCGTGTTAGCCTATCCGCCATGCGCTGGCTATGCCTTTTCACGGCCTCGGCCGCTTCTCTTCTCGCTCAACTCCCCGCACCCAACGAAAGCGGCATCTCGATGGGCCACATCCACATGGTCGTGAAAGATCCGGATGCCCAGAGGAAGATGTGGGTTGACGTCTTTGGCGCGCAAGCCTCCAAGGCAGGGCCTCTGGAATTGCTCAAGTTGCCGGGCATCTTTATCATCATCAGCAAAGCGCAGACCGATCCCACTGGCGGCTCGAACGGGTCCTCCGTAAACCACATCGGCCTCATGGTCAAGGATTACGCCGATATCAAGGCGAAGCTGGCTGCGGCGAGCGTTCCAGTCGTCTTGGATAGCGCTGCCAACAAGCAAATGATCGTGACGTTTCCGGAGGAGGTGCGGATCGAGATCAATGAAGATGCCAAACAGACCGTCCCGGTGACGATGCATCACATTCATCTGTCCGTGCCCGATCCGGAAGGCCTTCGCGCGTGGTATGTGAAGACGTTTGGGGCCGCGGCCGGCTCGCGGCGCAACCTGCCGGCTGCCATGATCCCGGGCGGTGAAGTCGACTTCCTGAAGGCCAACATGCCAGTGGCCCCCACTAAGGGCCGCTCGCTCGATCACATCGGTTTCGAAGTGAAGGGCCTGGAGGCGTTCTGCAAGAAGCTGGCGGCCGATGGCATGACCTTGGACATGCCCTATCGCGATGTCCCGCAACTCGGCCTGCACATTGCGTTCATCACGGATCCCGTTGGGACGCGGATAGAGCTGACCGAGGGACTGGCGTCACACTAGAGCGTGGTTTTGCATAGACCACGTGCCCGCTTGCTAACGCGCGCGGTTCGGTGTCGGCTACCGAACCGCGACCGTGAGGGAGCGGGGTTGAGGTGCCGACTGTTCCCGGCTTGCTGACGTAGCGGTAGCCAAGTATTGCAGAAGCCTGTTTGGTTCCGGCTATGCCGGGTTAGGAAGCGGTACTGGTCTAACTACTTAGAGTTCTTTGGCGCGCTCAGCAGGTTGATGTGACCTTCCAGGAAGTCCTTGTTGTTCTCCTCGCAGGAGTACTCCATGATCTCCCAGTCCGGCCTGAGGTTGAAGGCCCGAATGTTCCTCCATTTCTCAGTGAACGTTGTGGGGTCGTCGACCAGCATTTCGTAAGCGATGTGGCCCAAGTCGGTGCGCTGGAAGCGCTCGATGGTGTGGAGTTGGTCGCTGTGCGGATGCCCGATGGTATCCAGCCTCGTCTTGCCGTTGAAGTTTACCGTGTCGACCACCAGTGTGTCGCCTTCCCAATGACCGACCGAATCGCCGAACCAGGTGGGAGTCGCACCCTTCTTGTGCGGGCGTCCGTCCAGCGGGAACACTTTGAACCAGGTATTTTGCTCGTATAGAAGCGACAGGTACTGCGGACTCTGCATGATCTGGATGGGGTCGGGCGAGTTCATGGACCGCACCAAACCGAAGGGCAGACAGCTTCCCGTGTAGTCGAATTTGGCGGCGTCGTAATTCTTCCATTCTTCAGCTCCCCAAGCTGTAAAGGGAAGCTTCCTGGGTCCGCCGCGTCCCCCGCCCTTCTGCTGCCCACTCTCCGCCGCCGGGTTCTCCAAGGGATAGGGCTTTCCAGAAAGATCGACCGCGCCGATGCTCATATCGGGAGTATACGGCCGCTGCCACAGTCCGCTGAAATCGGGCTTGCCATCGGGCGTTTTTGGCGCCGGCCCGGTCGGGGCCTGCGGTCCTCCGCCTCTTCCCTGGCCGACTGCCAGAACGGCGAACACAGCCGCAGTCGCGATCAAACTGAAACGAATTCTCACCTTAGAAGGTCTCCTGCCAAGCCGCTCCGCCGCTTACCGAGCCGCGACGGTTACAGAGCGGTTTGATATTTGAACTGGTTACTATTTGGCGGCTTCGCTCTCCGCCGAACCGGAAAACAACTTTCTTCCATCAGGCAACTTAATCGTCGTGGAACTACACGTGTTCGTAGCGTCCTTAGCGCGCGCGCCTTCGATGGTGATTTGGTCCCCGGCTTTTAGGGCGTCCTTGGTCCAGCCATTTCGGGTCAAGCTGTTCGGGGGCCCGCCTTCACACTGCCATTTGGCCGCTTTACCGCTCTCGTCCTTCACATCCAGGTAAATCCAGATGTGGGGATTCAGCCAGTCGAGCTTGGTCACCGTTCCGCTTAGCGTGACTCTCTTCGTATTGTCAAACTCCGCCGCGAACGAGTGGTGCGCAAGCACCGGCGCCGCGGACATCAGCAAAAGACCCGCCATCGAAACTGCTAGTTTTGTTCTCATCTTGCCCTCTTAAGTTATTGAGTCGGACCACCTGCGCAAGCGCCGGCACGGCCGAGACGATTAAGCCGAAACCGCTCCCAGTACACCTTGCCGGATACACTTTAACAGTTCGCCTCGGAACTGTCAAGTGTCATAAGGTAGAGTCACATAGGGACGGTCGGCCGGCTGATCGTGTCGTTCCGCTTGACACAAACCTGATCCCGCCATTACACTGCCACAGCAGGGGGGAGTGGCTCATGAAATCCCGTTTCAGCAGGACTATGGCGATGGGAACGGCACTGGGAGTAATCTGTTTTGCTCAGGCGCCCAGCAATCCACTCACTCCGCCCGCCCCGAGACCATTTCGCGGTCCCGCGCCACCCACTGGGCCGACGCCTCGTCTCGCGGACGGCAAGGTCGATCTGTCCGGAGTCTGGAGTCCGGACGGCAACTTCATCGGGGACATTTCCCGCGGACTCAAGCAAGGTGACACCATTACACTCACCGCTGCGGCGGCCAGGATCATGAAAGAGCACCTGTCGAAGGACGATCCGGAGGCGAATTGCCTGCCGACTGGGGTGCCCCGCATGTCTCCGTATCCGTGGAGGATCGTCGCCACCCCCACGCACATCTTCTTCATTTTCGAGGGGAACATCCATAGCTACCGGCAGATCTTTATGGACGGACGCGCTCATCCCAAGGACCCGAATCCCACCTGGTATGGTGACTCGATCGGTAAGTGGGAGGGAGATACGCTGGTGGTTGACACGGTCGGGTTCAACGATAAGTTCTGGTTCGATTTTGCCGGGCACCCGCACACCGAAAGACTTCATACCGTGGAGCGCTATACGCGAATCGACCTCGGCAACCTGGTGGATGAAGTCACCATCGACGACCCCGGGGCTTACACCAAGCCGTTCACGGTTACTTCCAGGTCCCGCCTCCAGCCTAAAGGGGAACTCATGGAGTACATCTGCCAGGAAAACAACCCGGACCCAGCGCATATCGTGGGCCCGGCCGGGCTTCCTTAATTTGAACAATGCAGGCCAGGGCCTGCGTTACAGTTTGACAGGGACACCGGAGTACGCCAGAATTGCCACTGGAGGTGTGCGGAATGAGACGTAAATTCCTCGGTGTTTTGGGGGCGTGTCTCGGATTGCTCCTGGCCGCGGCGCCGGTGTTGGCGCACCACTCATTCGCGGCGGAGTACGACTCCAACCAGATGATTACGCTGACCGGCGTGGTCACCAAAGTAGAATGGACCAACCCGCACATGTACGTCTATATCGATGTGAAAGACGCCACCGGCAAGACCGTGAATTGGGGCTTGGAAGGATATCCTCCGAACACTCTCAAGCGCACCGGCTTCGCTCGGGACCTGCTGAAGATTGGGGACCAGATCACGATCACCGCGTACAAATCCAAGGATGGTTCCAACACCGGGGCTGGCAGGGAAGTCACCTTCGCGGACGGCTCTAAGAAGTTCGCGGGGCCTGTTGGAAATTGAGGGGAGGTCAGGCGTGAGAATTCATTTGGCCAATTCCATCATGGTGCTGGCTGTGGCCTTAATCCCGGCCGCAGCGCAGGTGGCTCCCACGAAGCCGATCCCCCGCGCCGCGGACGGGAAACCGGACCTGACCGGCACCTGGCAGAGCGGCGGGGTCAGCATCAACGGGGAGGCCGGCGCGCCTCCGCTGCATCCCCTTCCGCAGTCGAAGTATCGTCCGCCAGCCCGGCAACCGCTTTCCTACCAGCCTTGGGCGGCGGCCAAGCAAAAGACCTTCACCACTGTGGATGACCCGACGCTGCTGTGCCTGCTCCCCGGTGTTCCACGCATCGCGACCATGCCCATGCCACTGGAGATCGTTCAGACTCCGAAAGAGGTGGTGGTCCTCTACGAGGCTTTCCGCGCATGGCGCCGCATTCCCATCCGCGCGAATCTCGAACATCCCAACGATTTGACGCCCACATGGATGGGAGACTCAGTCGGCCGCTGGGAAGGCGACACCTTCGTCGTCGACGTGACGGGTTTCAACGACAAAACGTGGATTAGCGGTACCGGCAGCGTCCATACGGAGAAGATGCACGTGGTCGAACGGTATAAGCTCAACGATGACGGCTCGCTTTCCTACGAGGCCACCGTGGAAGACCCGGGCGCGTTGACGAAACCCTGGGTCACTGGCGCTGTTTTCCGGACACCGGTGGACGTCCGCGTCGAGGAATACGAGTGCATCGAGAACAACCCCGACCCGGAGCACATGCGCAAAGCCGCGGAAAAAGAGAAGGCTTCGGCAAAGTAACGGGAGGCGGGAGTTAACTCCGTCGCTGAAAAGCTCTTTTTACAGAAACCCATTCGCGAACTAGTGTGCCGAGTCAGAAGTTCGCCGAACAAATCGCGTAAGACGCAAAGTTCGCAAAGAAAACCAGCGGCCATTTCTTCTTTGCGAACTTTGCGTCTTTGCGTGAAATGTAGCTTCCAGATCTTAAGCGAACTTCTGACTCAGCACACTAGCTAGCATGTTAAACTTGGCGCGCAACCACTTGACGCGAACAAAAGAAACCATCCAAGGCACGTGGGGCGGGCAGTCTTGCCGGCAAGTCGGCTTTCGTGCCGGCTTTTTTCGGCTGCATCGCCACAAGAAAGCCGGCCCGGAGGCCGGCTCGCCGCCTTGACTGGCTGCCCCACGTCTACTCCGTCTACGGGAATCAGCGTGGACTTCATCGCGCAAATCCGCGCGAAACTGGGCCGCACGACCGTAGAGCATTACATCAACGGCAAGTGGACCGAGGGAACGCAACGGGAAGTCTTCGAGACGCTCGATCCGTCCACCAACAAGGTCTTGGCTCGGGCCTGTCGCGGCCACGCGGAGGACATCGATCGCGCCGCACAAGCGGCCCACACTGCGTTTCACAAGTGGGGCCGCGGTAAAGCCAAAGATCGCAAGAAGTATCTGCTCAAGATCGCCAGCCTGATTGAAAAACACGGGGACGAGCTGGCGACGGTGGAGTGCCTGGATGCCGGGCAAGCGCTCAAGATCGTGCGGGCCCAGATCGCCCGCACGGCCGAGAACTTCAGTTTCTACGCCGAGTACGCCGAGAAGGCGATGGACGGGCGCACTTATCCCGTCGACGGTGAATGGCTGAACTACAGCCTTCGCGTGCCCGTGGGAGCGTGCGGCATCATCACGCCATGGAACGCGCCGATGATGCTTTCCACTTGGCGCATCGCGCCTGCGCTGGCTACCGGCAACACTGTGATCCTGAAGCCGGCGGAGTGGTCGCCGCTGACGGCCTGGAAACTCGCGCAGATTTTCGAAGAAGCCGATTTCCCGCCAGGAGTGTTCAACGTCGTTCACGGATTCGGCGAAGAAGCCGGCGCCCCGCTGGTTGCGCATCCGCTGGTGCCGCTGATCACTTTGACCGGTGAAACGACCACTGGCTCGCTGGTAATGAAAAACGCAGCCGACCAGATCAAGCGGTTGTCGCTCGAATTGGGCGGCAAGTCGCCGACGATCATCTTTGCCGACGCCGACTTGGATCGCGCGCTCGATGCGACCGTTTTTCAGATCTACAGCTTCAACGGCGAACGATGCACGGCCAACTCGCGCGCGCTGATTCAAGAGTCGATCTTCGACGCCTTCGTGAAGCGCCTGGCGGACCGGGCGGGGCGCGTGCGAGTGGGCGATCCGCTCGACCCGGATACCGAAGTCGGACCGCTGATTCATCCCGAGCACCGCGACCGGGTCCTGGGCTATATCGATATCGGCCGGAAAGAGAGCGCGAAGCTGATCGTGGGAGGGCAGCGCGTAGGAACGGAAGGCAATTACGTGTCGCCCGCCCTGTTCACCGGCGAGAATCATATGCGGATCGCGCAGGAGGAGATCTTCGGCCCGGTGCTGACCGCAATTCCGTTCAAGGACGAAGCCGACGCTCTGGCGAAGGCGAACGACGTGAAATACGGGCTCGCGTCGTACGTTTGGACCGGCGACGTGGCGCGTGCGCATCGCATGGCGCTGGGGATGGAAGCGGGGATGACCTGGATCAATAGCCACAACGTCCGCCATCTCCCGACGCCGTTCGGCGGAATGAAATTCAGCGGCACTCATCGCGAGGGCGGCGAGCACTCGTTCGAGTTCTATACGGAGCTCAAGCACATCGCCGTGCCGCTCGGAGCCCATCACATTCCCAAATTCGGAAAATGAGTATGCACCCGCCTCAAGTGATTCGTGTTGGCCAGGTCATTCTCGCCGTCACCGATCTCGCGGCGTCTCGTGGATTCTACGTCGATCTGCTTGGATTCAATGTCCTGCATGAAAATCAGACGGCCATGTATCTCCGCGGCACCGAAGACCGGGAGTGGACTCTGAAGCTGGAAGCCGCCGCGACGCCGAGCCTCCGGCAGGTGGGTTTCAAGGTTGGCTCCGATGGGGCCCTGGAAGACATCGCGGCCTTCTCCAAGACGCATCGGTGGGAGAGCGAACAGGACCGCCCGCGCATCCTGCGGATCCAGGACCCGTTCGGCTTCCCCATGGCCTTCTACTTCCGGTCTGTGAAACATCCGTGGCTCCTGCAACGCTACGATCTGCATCGGGGGCCGGGTATCCAGCGCATCGACCACGTGAATTTCTTCACTCCGCAGGTGGAGAAGATGACCCGCTGGTACATGGATGAGATGGGATTCCG
>JBGPHB010000118.1:0-8756 GCA_041484155.1 Bryobacteraceae bacterium | reverse complement strand
GTGCCGACGATGACCTTGTCCTTCACCACCAGCGGAGCATGCGTGATCGCGTACCGGTTCCTGTCAGTTGCGTCGGAAACCGAGAGCTTGGTATTCCAGATCAGCTTGCCGGTTGGAGCGTCCAGCGCGATCAGATGTCCGTCGAGCGTGCCCATGAACAGCGTGTCGCCGAGGATGGCCAACCCGCGATTCACACGACCGCAGCAAACCCGCGCCTCGGGAATCGGTGTGTACGGATAGATCCAGAAAATCCGCCCCGTGACCGCATCAAGAGCGACCACGTCGTTCGGCGCCTGGATGGTGTACAGCACGCCGTCCACCACCAGCGCCGTCGTCTCGAATTTCTCGAGCGAGCGCGCCTGCCAGATCCATTGCAGCTCCAGATTCTTGACGTTCGCCGGAGTGATCTGCGTCAGCGGGCTGTTCCGCTGGCCCTTCAGATTGCCGGAGTAGGTCAGCCAGTTCTGAGGTTCCTTGCCGGCGTTCAAGATGCGGTCAAACGAAACCTGGGCACACAAACAACCCGCCATGGAGACGATCAGGAGCGCACGTGCAATCATTGCTTGTCGATTCCTTTCAGAGAAGCCAGATAACTGACCAGATCCGCCACCTCCTGGTCGCTGAGCCGGCCCTTGTAGGATGGCATCTGAGACTTTGTAAGCACGGCGGACTCACGCAAGTCCGTCTTCGAAAACGATCGCAACTTGCCCATAGCGTCCAGGAGTTGCACCGTAAAATTGTCCTGATTGAGCAGCCGTCCGATGAGGGTCGTGCCGGCCTTGGTCACCACCCGCACGTACCGGTTGGCGGGAAGCACTTCGGCATCGGGGTCGAGAATCGAGGTTTCCAGAGCTTTGATGTTCTCGCGGCGAGCCATGCCGATCTCGCTCAGATCCGGGCCCAGCCGGGAACCGTTCCCGTTCACGCGGTGGCAGGTCAGACACTCGCCCTTGCCCTCGAACACGGCCTTGCCGCGCACGGCGTCGCCCGCCGGCTGTGCAAGCAGCGAGCCGGCAGTCAACATCAGGATACAGACTGGCAACATTCGCGGCTATATTACCGCCCTTGAAAGGCCAAGGTCAACGCGGAACCCCGCCCTGACGGGCAGGGCTTGCCGTGGTTTGGCGAACCCGTCTACAAACGTCCGAAAGCCCCGCCCGTTTGGGCGGGGTTCCGCCGGTCCGAAAAGCTGAGGGACCCCCAAGGGTTTAAGGAATGAGACTATGCTAAGAGACGGCTACCGAGGCTTTCACGGCAACAGAAATGCCCGCGATTTAGCCGCTATACTGTAAGTTCGCCTCATGCGATTCTCAGTTGACGCTCACGCGATAGGCTGTCACCTGACCGGGAACGAGGTCTACATCCGCAATCTGCTCAATGAGTTTGCGCGATCCGATCAGGACAACGAGTTCATCGCTTATCTTTCCAAAACCGGCGCCGAGTTCCAGGTGCCCAGCCGGTTCAGCAAACGCCGCGTCTCGGCGAATCCCTTCAGAAGATTGGGGTTCGATCTTCCGTTATGTCTGCGGCGCGATCGCCCCGATCTTCTGCACGTGCAGTATACACAGCCGCTTTCCTGCCCCGTCCCCGTGGTAGTGAGTGTGCACGATGTCAGTTTTCTCGAATACCCGCAGTACTTTACCCGCTTCCGCGCGATGCAGCTCCGATCCACCGTAAAACGTACGGTGAAAGCAGCCGCGCGCGTTCTCACGCCGAGTGAATTTTCCCGGGCGGCGATCCTTCGCCACTACGATCTGGACGAGCGCAAAGTAGTGGTGGTGCCGAACGCGGTCTCTTCGGCATTCCGTCCCGTCGAGCGCGAGGTCGCCGCCGCGGCGCTACAGCGGAAGTTCCAGATCTCAGGTCCCTTTGTCCTGACAGTCGGCGACCTGCAGCCGCGCAAGAATCATCTGGGCCTGTTGCGTGCGTTCGAAGAGATGCTGCGCGCCCATCCGCATCTGCCGCATCGGCTGGTCTTTGTCGGCAAGGAGACGTGGTACTCCAAGGAACTCCACCGGGCGGTGACCCGTAGCGCCATCGCGGACCGCGTGCACTTCACCGGATTCGTCGAGGATGAGGATTTGCTCCACTTCTACGGCGCTTGCGACCTGTTCGTCTTCCCGTCGTTTTACGAGGGGTTCGGTTTGCCGATTCTCGAAGCAATGGCTTGCGGGCGTGCCGTGGCCTGTTCCAGCAGCACCGCGATGCCGGAGGTCGCCAACGCCGCCGGCATTCTGTTCGACCCAACCTCGGACGCGGAAATGGCCCGCGCCATGGCCGACGTGCTCCTGGACGCAGAGTTGCGCGCGCGGCTGGAGCGGCTGGGTATGCACCGCGCCGCGCAGTTCACTTGGGAGCGAGCGGCGCAACGCACGCTGGACGTCTATTATGACGTCGCCGGCGCACCTCGCAAATCCGTGCCTGTGTTAAAAGTTCGTACATCCTCATGAAGTATCTCGCAGTTCTGTTGTTCCTTCTTCCAGCCTCGGCCCAGACGTTGCACTACACCATCAACTGGCCCAGCGGGCTAAGCCTCGGTGAGGCCACCTTAACAGCGAGTGCGTCCAAGGAGCATTCGGACTCGGATCTGACTATCGACGCCAGCGTGCCCGGCTTCGCGGTGCGCGACCACTATCACTCCACGTCCGGCCCGGATTTGTGCAGCATCCAGCTCGATAAAAGCTTTACTCACGGCCGGCACAAAGCCGAAGAACGCCTGACCTTCGATCAGCAAAAGAACACCGTCACACGCGAGAGCCTGAGCGGGGGTGGCAAGTCCGAGATCTCGGTTTCCTCCTGCGCGCGCGACGCCCTCGCGTTCCTTCAGTTTGCGCGGCGGGAGCTGGCGCAAGGGAGGCTGGTCCCCCACCAGCAAATCGTGTTCGGCGCAACTTACCAGGTGCGCCTTGAATTCACCGGCCAGCAGGCCGTCAAGGTCGGCGAGGAGCGAATCGACGCGGACCGGATTGTGGCAAGCATTAAAGGCCCGGCAACGGACCTCACCGTGGAGCTCTTCTTTGCACGCGATCCGGCGCGAACCCCCGTGCTGGCAAAGGTGCCTGTGCCCATCGGCACGCTCACGGTGGAACGCGTCCGCTAACAGCCAAGCTAAAGCATGTCCCACATTGTCAATCGAGGATTTGCAGCCCGCGGTGGGACATGCTTCAGCTTGTCCATGACTTTTGCCACAGGCTGCTAAGATGCGCATCGCGTTCTTCTCTCCCCTGCCGCCCACCAAGAGCGGCATCGCCGATTACTCCGCGGCGGTGCTGGAACCTCTGGCGCGGCTGGCCGACGTGGTTACGTTCACTGAAAAGCCGGCGAAGTTCGACTCCGCGAGCTACGGCGTCGCGGTCTATCAGCTCGGAAACAATCCGTACCACACCTTCGCCTATGAGGCCGCGATGGAACACCCGGGCGTTGTGGTTCTGCACGAAGCGAATCTCCATCATTTGATCGCGGACCTGACGATTCGCCGCGGGGATTGGGACGCATACCTGCGCGAGGTCGAACTAAACGGCGGCGCCGGGGCGCTGGATTACGCGCTACGCCACGTCCGCACGCTGGAGCGGGGACCGGACTACGAGCTTCCCATGTTGCGATCCATCCTGGCTCGGTCCCGTGCCGCCATCGTTCACAGCTCCGCCGTCGAGACGGAGTTGCGCTCGCTCGGCTTCACTGGCCCGATCGGGAAGATCCCGCACGGCGCCTGGATCGTGGATGCGGATCGCATGGCCTACCGCGCGCGCCTGGGTCTGGACGAGCGGTCGCCTCTGATCGGTATTTTCGGGTTTCTCAAGCCATACAAGCGCGTGGCCGAATCGTTGCGGGCGTTTCGGAGACTGGTCCGCGTGGCGCCGGACGCTCGCATGATCCTGGCCGGAGAGGCGCATGAGGAACTGCCGCTGGATGCGATGATCACTTCGCTGGGCCTTTCGGCACACGTACGGCGCTTGGGCTTCACTCCCATCGAGGACTTCAACGGCTACCTCGGCGCTTGCGATATCGTGCTCAACTTGCGCTATCCGACGGTTGGCGAAAGCTCGGGAACTCTTCTGCGCGCGCTTGGCATGGGAAGGGCCGTGGTGGTTTCCGATGTCGGTTCGTTCCGCGAGTATCCCGATGACATCTGCCTGAAAGCGCCGGTGGATTCGAGCGAAGAAGATCACCTGTTCGAGTACCTGAACCTTCTGGTCTCGCGTCCCGAGCTGGCGCGCGCCATGGGCACGCGTGCGCGCGAGTGGGTCAAGCGCGAGTGCAGTTGGGAATCCGTTGCCTGCCGGTATGCGAGTTTCCTCCAAGCCGTTGTCGAAGGGAAGGAATGGCAAACCTCTGAGATCGACATCCCAATGGTCGCTGAGCCAATTACCGTAGCGGGTGATTACATCGCCGCGTGGGCGCCCGTGGAAGACGGCTCCCGCGCCTACGTGGAAAGTCACGTCACCCGGCTCGAGAAGACGCTCGCGATCACCCCGCCCGGCGCCTCCGGAGATCGCGTGCTCGAAATGGGAGCGTATCTTCAAATCACTCCTGCGCTGAAAACACAACTCGGCTACGGCGAGGTTTGCGGCTGCTACTACGGCAGTTTAGGAGCAACCGATCGTCGAACCGTTACTTCCGAGGCGGGCGAAACCTTCCAGTGCAAAATCGACCTTTTCGACGCCGAAAAGGACCGTTTCCCCTACGCTAACGACTCCTTTTCGACCATCCTTTGCTGTGAACTATTGGAGCACCTGGTAGCCGATCCGATGCATATGATGCTGGAGATCAACCGAATCCTCAAACCCGGCGGGAGTCTGGTGCTGACCACACCCAATATCGCCTCCCTTCGGGCCGTTGCCGGCATCCTGCAAGGTTTTCATCCAGCGCTATTTCCCGCGTACATTCAGCCGAGAGAGGACGGAGCCGTGGACGCCCGGCACAACCGCGAGTACACCGCGCCTGAAGTCAAGGCGCTGCTGGAGAACTCCGGCTTTGAGGTCACTCTGCTGGAGACCGGCCCGTTCCGCGACGAACCCAAACCCGAATTCGGATGGGTAGAACACCTGCTGGATCGATATATGCTTTCGAAAGAGCACCGCGGCGATGGCATTTACGCAGTCGGCCGCAAAATCGCACCCGTGAAAGACCGGTACCCCACATGGCTGTATAGCTAAAACGCGCAAAATGGCACACTTCAGCAGCATCGGTGCAGTAGTCGACGGCGACGCCATCCGGGTCCGCTTCGACCTGGACGCACCCGGCATAATCGGTTGGCAGATCTACGATCCCTCAAGCGGCGCCTTCCTCTTCGAAGGCGAGTGGACGGAACTGCGCGACACCAAAGTCGACTTGCGCGTAGTGTTGCCCCAGGAAGACGGCGAATATCGAGTGCAGGTGGCTCCGGTCGCAGAGCGCGAGAAGTTTGTCCTGATCGACGCGCATCTGGACTCCGGACGCCTGGAGCTTTCCCCGCCCCGAGTCACGACCGCCGCATCTTTACGCCGCGAGCAGCTCCTGCGCGCGATCCCCAAAGCCTTCGTCTATCCACTCCGCACCCTATGGACCAATCGCAAGCTGATCGGCTCCATGGTGCGGCGCGATATTCTGGCCCGCTCTCGCGGCAGCTTCGGAGGCGGCTTGTGGACGTTCCTGAATCCTCTGCTCCTGATGGCCACCTACGCCTTCGTATTTGGGGTCGTGCTCAAGACGCGCTTCGGCGCCGATTCGAGCGGCATCGGCTACGTACTCTATTTCCTGGCCGGGATGTTGCCCTGGCTGGCGTTCTCCGAAGCGGTCGGCCGCGCGCCGTACGTGATCCTGGAGCATCGAAATTTCGTCAAGAAACTGGTGTTCCCGATCGATACGCTGCCCGCGAATCTGGTGATTTCCGGCGCAGTGACAGAGGTCTTCGCACTGGCGATCTTCGTCGTCGGATTGCTGCTGGCCCGCGGCTCCGTCCCTGCTTCCGCGTTGTGGTTGCCTGCCCTGATCGTTCCGCAACTTCTGCTAACCGCGGGATTGTGCTGGTTTCTCGCCGCCCTGGGAATCTTCCTGCGCGATCTCGGCCAGATCATGGGCTTCGTGCTGACGCTGTGGTTCTTCCTCACGCCGATCTGTTACTCGGAGGCCAACCTGCCGGAGAGAGCGGTGAAAGTCCTATGGATGAACCCGATCTTGGTGTTGGTCCGTGGCTACCGTGCGATTTTTCTGGAAAGCCACCGTCCGGATCTGGCACCATTGGCTGTGCTGTGGATCGCGTCCGCCCTACTCGCCGTCTGCGGCTACGCTTGGTTTCATCGCTTGCGGAAGAGCTTTGCGGATGTGATCTAGACTAAGAGAGCATGGAAGATCTCGAACTTGAAGCGCTCCCTGACTGATATTGAGTCAGACCGCGTGGAAAGGAAGGAGTCGCTCACGTCGGCTGATCGTATCCGCGAGGCTATTTGCGCCTTCGCCAACGATCTGCCTGGCAACAACAGGCCGGGCGTGGTGTTCATTGGTGTGAGGAACGATGGCGGTTGCGCGAATCTGACGGTTACCGACCGCCTTCTACTCACCCTCTCGCAGATGAAGGATGATGGCAATATCCTGCCAATTCCTTCGCTGGTTGTACGGAAGACAACTCTGAGTGGCTGTGAGGTGGCAGTCGTGTTGGTCCACCCCTCTGACGCTCCGCCCATTCGATTTAGGGGTGTCGTCTGGATTCGAGTCGGCCCGAGGAGAGGGATCGCAACAAGCGAGGAAGAACGGCGCCTGAGCGAGAAACGTCGCTTCATGGATCTCCCCTTTGAGCTTCGACCGGTTCGGGACGCGATGGTGGAGGATCTCGACCTCGACTTCTTCCAGCGGAATTACTTGCCGTCGAGCGTAACGCCTGAGGTCTTAGCCCAGAACAATCGCACGGTCGAACAGCAATTGACTTCGTTGCGGTTCGCTACCACCGACGCGCCGCCGCTGCTAACGGTACTCGGACTGCTCACGATTGGAAGGGATCCCCAGGAATTCTTGGGAGGCGCGTACATTCAGTTTCTTCGAATCGACGGAATTGAGCTCGGCGATCCGATTCGCGATGCGAAGCGCATCGCCGGACCAATTGCCGAGATACTCCGGCGTGTTGATGAGATCCTGGAGGCCCACATAGCGGTCCGCGTCGAGATCACATCCGGTCCCGTCGAACGCAGGCGGCCGGATTACCCCTTGGCTTCGCTACAACAAGTTGTTCGCAATGCTGTAATGCATCGCAACTACGAGGGGACGAACGCTCCAGTTCGGATCAACTGGTTCTCCGACCGCATAGAAATTTGGAGCCCTGGGGGCCCGTACGGTCAGGTGACGCGCGAAAACTTTGGTCAGGCCAACGTCACCGACTACCGGAACCTCCACTTGGCGGAAGTCATGTACCGGCTCGGATATGTGCAACGATTCGGGTTTGGAATCGCAATTGCGAGACTGGAGATGGAGAAGAACGGCAACCCGCCGCCCGAATTCGTGGCAACGGACACTCACGTCCAGGTCACTCTGAGGAGGTCGCCGTGAGCGCTCCGATCATCGCGTTTTTCAACAACAAGGGTGGTGTTGGGAAAACGTCACTGGTTTATCACCTCGCCTGGATGTTTTCCGATCTTGGCGCGCGGGTGTTGGCAGCCGACCTCGATCCACAGGCTAACCTGACAGCGGCGTTTCTCGACGAAGACCGGTTGGCACAACTCTGGCCTGAGGACGGCGTTCGCCAGACTATCTTCGGCTGTGTAGATCCCCTAGTGCAGGGGACCGGCGACGTCGCTGAGCCCCGCCTGGAAAGTATCGGCGGCGAAGTTGGGCTCGTGGTCGGCGATCTGCGCCTGGCGACCTTCGAAGACGAACTGGCAAAAGGATGGTCGGAGTGTCTGGGCGGCCAACCGCGGGCCTACCGCGTGGTGTCTGCATTTTGGCGAATTCTGCAGGACGGAGCTCGCCAGCATAATGCCGATCTGGTGCTGATGGATTTGGGTCCCAATCTTGGCGCCATTAATCGCGCAGCGTTCATCGCGGCGGATTATCTTGTCGTGCCGCTCGCCCCAGATCTTTTCTCCCTGCAAGGTCTCAGGAACTTGGGCCCAAGCACCCGAAAGTGGACGGCGGATTGGAGCCTCAGCCTCGCGAGGAAGCCCGGAGGGCTGCCGGACCTCCCAGCCGGCAAAATCCGCCCGCTGGGTTACGTCGTCCAACAGCACTCGGTTCGTTTGGATCGACCGGTGAAAGCGTACGACAAATGGATTTCACGGATTCCCACCGAATACCGCACCTCTGTCCTGGGTGGCTCCCTTCCATTCGAGGAATCAATCAGTAGCGACCCTTCTTGTCTGGGAATGTTAAAGCACTACCATAGCCTCATGCCAATGGCACAAGGAGCGCGGAAGCCGATGTTTCACTTAAGAGTCGCCGATGGGGCGATCGGTTCCCACTTTCAGGCGGCTCAGGACGCCGGAAAGACGTTCAAAAAACTAGCGCTCCGCATCGCGAAGGAAGCCGGTGTGCGGATCCCTCAGTTGACGACCTCTCCTTAGCCGATTGAATCGTAAGCGTCTAAGGAACCCATCTTGAAAAGCGACACGGTGCGCCTCACAATGGCGACATGGCGAGCAAAGAAGAAAAGCGTCGCATCGTGGAAGGCTACGCGACCAGCGGGATGACACGGCGGGAGTACTGCGCCAAACACGGCATCGCGGTCAGCACGCTGGATTATTGGCGGTCGAAACGGAAGGCGAAACTGGTGCGGGTGGCAATCCAAGGCG
>JBGPHB010000117.1:0-8811 GCA_041484155.1 Bryobacteraceae bacterium | reverse complement strand
GGCGCGAAGATCGCTGAAGCGGATGTTCGCATCCGAGGAGCCCCGCAGTACTCGTAAAAGGATCGATTCGCCCACGCTTGATTATTCTGACACGGGAGCCCCGCGACGGGCGGTTTCTCATCTGGCCGGTTCGAACGGAGTGGGAGCGCAGCACCCTCTGAGTACGGGTTGGCGACAAACCGTCAAAGCGGATCGCTCCTGAGTGCCGTATGCCCGGGATCTGCATATGGCGATTCGGGGGACAACGGCCTACCTGCCCAGACGACGTTATTCGTTCTGGGCACTTTCTCCGACCATCTCCCGAAAGGCCGAAACTGGCCGAGCTATCGAAATACCCGGGGCTTCGGGTGTCCCATCTCTTAACAGAATTGCTATCACCTTTCCATCGGCAAGAAAAACAGGGGAGCCGCTGAAGCCCGGTAGCGAGGCGTGATCGAGGACCAGCTCGGGCGTCTGTTGGTTTCCCGATGGAATCTTGTACGCAGCTACGTGGGCCCCGAAGGTCATTGGATCACGCTCCTCCAGCGGAAATCCGGTAAAGGCGACTTGAGCGCCGTCGGGCTGGTTATTATAGGCGAATTGGACTGGTACAGCCTTGTGTGAGTTACGTATGCGAGCGGGTAGATTGCCACTTGGGCGGCATTTTGCCACGTCGGTACTTCGGTCAACCCTGCAATCCGCGGTTTTGAAGGGGAACCATAGCATTTGCTCGGTCGGGGCGTCTGGGCGCCAGTCACTCACGGCGAGGGTGATGGCAGGTGTAAGGCAGGGGTTGGCGTGGTTCTGCATAGCAATCACGATATGTGCGGCGGTCAGGAAGTCGGCCTCCTCCGAGGTGAGAAACGCGCTGCCCATACGTTTGAGGACCTTCGCGTCCGTGCCGCTCACCGCCAGACAGTCAATCGAGCCTACCGAACGCTTGATGGTCGCGATTGCTGCAATGAAGGGGTTGGATGTGGCCGCCGCTGGGCCGTTCTGCGCAGTACTAGTGGAAACGAGAATGCGCACGCAACCGACCAACGCGGCTGCCTTCATCGCGAGGCGCTGCCAATCTCTTCGCCCGGACGTGTCGTGCTTACTCGCTCGCGGCATCGCAGCCACACTAAGCCGTTGCGTTCTCTAAAGTCTTCAAGGCACGCTCAAATCGTTTTCAAATTGTTTTCAACTAATTCCCAGCGACCAAACTTATGTAAAATGCCCAGAGAGGACGGGCTGTGGCAGCGGGTGGACAGTACCGATTTGGGCCATTTCACCTCGACGTGGAAGAGCGAGAACTCCGCCGCGACGGCGAGGTCATTGCGCTTACCGCGAAGACCTTCGATCTCTTGTTGATCCTGGTGCAGGGTGCCGGCCGGACATTCACGAAATCCGAGCTGCTTGAGTCGCTGTGGCCGGACACTACGGTCGAAGAGAGCAATCTATCGCAAACCATTTTTCTTCTGCGGAAAGCGTTAGGCGAAAACGGCGATGGTTCGGACTACATACTCACTGTGCCGCGTCGCGGATACAAGTTCATCGGCAGTGTGAATCAACAGGACACCGGCGGGAATGCCTCTCCTGGCGAGCCAGCGCATGATACCAACCATTGGCCGTATTCGACTCGCCTGGTCATGGCCCTCGATCGCGGTGCTGGCTATGCTCGCGCTTGCCGCACAGGCATTTGTTCATTTCCGAGAAGCCGTGCCCGAAGTGCGTGTGGTGCGCTCAACCGTGCTCCCGCCGGAGAAGACCTCGTTTTCCGACTTCGGCCCAGTGGCCCTCTCCCCAGACGGACGCAAAATGGTGTTCGCGGCGACTTCGGAAGACGGCAAGAGGCAATTATGGATTCGTGCAATGGACTCGCAAGTCGCGCAGCCACTGGCGGGCACGGAGGACGTGACACTGCCTTTTTGGTCGCCGGACAGCCGTTGGGTAGCGTTCTACGCCGCCTCGACGCTGCGCAAGATCGACACGGCGGGAGGTCCACCGATTCCCCTGGCCGAAACGGCTGGAGGCTGCGGCGGCTCGTGGAGCCCCAACGGCACGATCGTGTTTTCGACTGGTTCGGCCGCCGGTTCGGCTCTGAAAAAGATTTCCGCCGGCGGCGGCGCGACCGCTCCGGCCACGGTTGCTGACGGGCAACTTTCCTACTGTTTTCCCTGGTTTCTGCCTGACGGAGAACACTTCCTGTTCTCCACTAACAACCCCGGTGCGAACGGAGGCCAAATAAGTTTATGGACCGGATCGCTCAAGTCGACCGAAGCGAGCGTCTTCGCAAAGGCCGATTCCAACGTAGTCTATGCGGAGGGCCGGTTGCTATACGTGCGAGAGGGCACTTTGATGGGTCAACCCTTCAACGCAAGCGCGTTGCGCGCGGATGGAAACGCCGTACCGGTGGCGGAAAGAGTGACAATTGTCGACAGGAACAGAAGAGGTCTCTTTTCGGTTTCAGGCACGGGGCTACTGGCATTTCAGACTGGTTCGGGAAAAACGGAAGCCGGACGGCAACTGACTTGGTTTGACCGCGCCGGGAAGCGCCTCGAAACAGTGGGTGAACCGCGTCCGATCGTCGAAATTCACATGTCCGCGGACGGGAGGGGCGTGGCGGCCACGATTGGAAATGTTACCGGGGGCGCGGACCTGTGGATTTACGATTTGCCGCGGGGCTTGCCCCGGCGCTTCACCTCAGGCCCGGGGATCAATTTGGCGGCCCGTTGGTCGCCCGATTCCAAGACAATTGCCTTCAGTTCCACGCGCGGGGGCCATTACGACCTCTACACCAAGCCGGTCGACGGGTCCAGGCCGGAGGAGTTGTTGTACGCCGATGACCAAGCCAAGACACCTACCAATTGGTCGCCCGACGGAAAATCGCTGTTGTACCTTTCGCAGCGCCCTGCGAAGAGCGGGCCGGCGAATCAGGATGTCTTTCTGCTGCCGTTAACGCCCGAGCGGCACGGAGCTCCGCTCAAGCCTGTGCCGGTCTTACAGACGGACTTCGCCGAGATAGGAGGCCAGTTTTCTCCGGACGGGAAATGGTTCGCGATTCATACTAACGAGTCCCAGAAATTCGAAACCTACGTGGCGCCGCTTGCGCGGCCTAACGAAAAATACCAGGTCTCGCGCAACGGTGGCACGAGCGCCCGCTGGCGTGGTAGGGAACTCTTCTACCTTGCAGCCACGGGGCAGATCCTGGCGGCGGAAGTGCGGACCGGCGAAGGGACCGTCATCGTGGGCCCGCCGCGACCGGTTTTCGGGCGAAGTTTGGGATTTACCCAGCAAAGTTGGGAGGTCTCCCCCGATGGCCAGCGCATTTTGGCAGCAGTCCCGGTCGGACCACCTCCCGAACCGATCACGCTGGTCCAGAACTGGACCGCGGCGCTAAAGAAGTAAGAAGGCTTCGCGACCATGGCGTGTGCGCCGCGGTGATCACGAGTTATTTGGACGAGCGACATCTGCCCTCGCTGAGTCCCGGGTGATGCGATATCGGAGTGTTGGAGGCTACGGTCAAGTTGACCGGAAACGCCCGATCCGTTGCCGTGCCTCCTGCTTCAGTTTCCGAGCAGAGGTGCGAGCTTTGCCCGCACCTCCTCCACTACCTCATCTGTGCACCGCCCAATTCGTTCCGCCCGCCGCGCTCTCCAGTCGATGCTTTTCAAATGATCAGCCAGGATAACGCCGGTTGCGCCGCGTCCGGCGGGAACGGACACCTCGAACGGATATCCTTTGGCCTGATTCGTAATTGGGCACGCCAGCGCCAAACCGGATTTTGCGTTGTATACTCTCGGACTAAGCACCAGCGCCGGACGGCGTCCTGCCTGCTCGCGGCCGGCTTGCGGATCGAAACTCAGCCAAACGAAATCCCCGGCGTCCGGCACAAAGGCGGGTTTCACCAGGACTCCTCACCCTCAGGCCGTCCCCAGTCAGTTCCCCGATGCCGGTTCCTGGGCGTGATCCGAGCCACGAGTTCCGAGAGCTCGTACCTTCGCCGGGCCGGGCGCAAGACGATGGTACCGTCCCGGTCGAGGGCCATCTTCACGCAATCGCCTTCATTAATGCCGGCCTGTTTCGCTATCGCAAGCGGAATCCGGACAGCCAGGCTGTTTCCCCATTTCGAGATCGTGGATTCACTTCGCATATGTATCTACTTTGAGTATACACCCAGATCCCGGAACGATCCGGCTGGCTGCCGGCGCACTTGGCCGTGTCACGCCCATTCCGTTGAAGTGAACGCCCCCGAGAAGTCTTAGTGCTGCATTCAGGGTTTGGGCTGGGCAGCACGCGAAGCGTCTTCCGCTCGGCTTCGCTTAAGTCACCTTAACGCCTTCCAGCAGAGAACGGCGACCCCGGCCATGAATCCGGCCAACGCCTCATATTCCCGATTGCGCCGGTACAAAGCCCATTGAAAATGCTTTGGAATGCTCGATCTCGCGGAGAGGCGGGGAATCAACTTCGGCGCCCGCCGAGCGTAGTCCGCGTATGCCGGGAACAGTCGTCTCAGGTGCTGCTCCTCAAGCTCCACTACCGGAAGATAGATCAGTACAAACACTACCGCGAACAGAACGCCGAGCTCCCAGCGCCGTGAGGCTATGACGAGCCCTGCTGCGACCGTCAGAGTCCCCAGATACAGCGGATTGCGCACGTACGCATACGGGCCGCTGTCCGCCAGCGCGAGGTTTTTCTCCAAGTGTCCCGCTGCCCACGCTCGTATCGCCAATCCGGCGATCGACACGGGCAAGCCTATCGCAAGGGCAGTCCACGAAGGTTCGGAAAGCCAGAGGAACGCGGCCACCAGGACGAATCCGCTGGGCACGCGCAGCTTCGCGACGGCGTCGGCATAGCGTTTTGGAAAACTCACACCGTGCAGCCCGTGGACAGCAGCGCCTCCACCACGGCGGCGGGAGTGATGGCTCGCATCTCATCGCCCTGGTCGCCGCGCTTGTAGGTGGTGACCGCGCTCGCGTCGCGCAGCACGCGCATGGACCCCCCGCACGGCCCGTTCCGGGCGGGATCGGTGGGCCCAAAGATCGCCACGCCGGGTTTCCCGAGCGCCGCGGCCAGATGCATGGGTCCGCTGTCGATCCCAACCACGGCGTGGGCCCGCCGGGTGGCATCGATCAGTCCGGCGATTCCCGAAACGTGGACCCGCGCTCCTCGAATTCGCTGCAGTATTTCCGCCGCTTCAGGAGGGCCGTTCACCACCAGCGGCATATCGAGGCGGCGGGCCAGCTCCTCGTACGATTCCAGAGGCCACTGCTTCGAGCCCCATCCGGCGAGCGGGCTAGCGAGTACGAACTTTCCTTCCGGCAACCGGCCCTCGGGCGTTCCTTCCGGTAAAGGGAAAGTGCGCAGCAGGCTGGACGCGCCGGCGGCGGACACCAGTTCAAGGTTGCGATCCACGATGTGCGCGGCGCTGGTCACGACCCCGGTTGAATAGAACAGAGCCGCTGGGCGCTCTCTGGCTTGGGAGCGATGGAATCCCACGATCCGATCCGGGCGCGCGGCCGCGGCCACCAGCGCGGATTGCACCAGTCCCTGGAAATCCACCGCCAGATCGAACCGCTCCTGCCGCAACCGCCGCCACGCCGCGAGCATACCCGCCATCGTGCGATCGAGCGGAATCACTTCGTCGAGAAATGGATTGCCTTCCACTAAAGGCATCCAGCGCGGACGGATCACCCAGCTCACGCGGCTGTGCGGAAAGCTGTGCTTCAGGCTGGCGACAGCGGGCAGCGCGTGAATCACGTCGCCCATCGCGCCCAGCCGGACCACGAGAATACGCAACGCGGGCATCCCTTTCAAGACGCGGCGCGCTGGCGAGCGTGTACGTGTTCGACCAGTTTTTCCAGGCGCGCGGCGTCTTCCTGTTCGAGGCGGAACTCCGCCCAGATGCCGTCCGCGAGATCGGACACGTGATCCACGACGCGCAGGGCCGCTACCAGCTCCGCACGGGCGCGTGCCGGCAGAATTGGATGGTTGGGAGTGGAGATCAGAACCAGCAGCGGGGCGCCGTCGCGCTTCAGTTCCATCAACCGGAGCGCCTGCGACGCGATCAGCGGGTCGAAATACCCGCTCACGACCGTGGCTCCAGCGGCGGCCAGATTCGCGGCCTCGGCGGCGGTGACAATCTTGGTCCTCGTATCCACAGTCTATTATTTGAGCAGGTCGAACGCGGCCTGCGCCACTCGCGCCGAATCGACGCGGGTCATACAGCGATGGTCGATGGGGCACTCGCGCCTTTGGCAGGGACTGCACTCTACCGGCTCTCGCACCACTCTGGCAAGTGGCCCCGTGGGCCCGGTGGTGACGTCATTGGTCGCGCCGAACACGGCCACGGTCGGCACGCCGAGCGCGGAGGCGATGTGCATCGCGCCCGAGTCGTTGGTCAGGTAGACCCGGCAGGCGGCGGCGAGATCGATAAATTCGGAGAGCGACGTCTCGCCGGCGAAATTCCTGGCGGGCGCCTTGATTTCCGCCGTGACCCGGGCGCACAATTCTCGCTCCTCCTTCGAGCCGAAGATTGCGACGGTTGCGCCAAGCTCTTGAGCCACCCGATTGGCAGCCTCGGCGAACCGCTCCGGCAGCCAGCGCTTGGCGGATCCGAAGGCCGCCCCGGGGCTGACGCCGACAACCACGTCGCCCAAGCCCAGCGCGCGGAATCGTTCCGCGCCCGCCTCACGGGCCAACGGAGCGCCATCCAGACGAATCAGGTCGTTTTCAGGACGGCGGTCGAGGATGCCGGCGCGCCATAGTAATTCAAGGTAGTAGAAACGTTCGTGCGGCGGGATTTCACCCGTGCGCGGCACGGGGATGGCCCGCGTCAGGAGCAGGCTACGGCCGTCTCGCGCGTAACCGATGCGCTCGGGGATGCCCGCCAGGAAGGCGATTGCCGCGGCTTCGAAAGCGTTCTGAAGCAGAATCGCGCACTCGAAGCGCATGCGACGCAGCTCCCGCGCCGCCCGGAACACGGAAACGAACGGGATCAGATGGTCGCAAAACGGCTCGCGACGATAGATGTCGGCGACCCACGGCTTCGCGAGGATGGAGATCTCGGCGCGCGGGAAACTCTCGCGGAGCGCGCGCAACGCCGGCAGCGACATCACCGCGTCGCCGACCCAGTTGGTGGCGCGCACCAGGATCTTGTTGTAAGACACTATTGTTTTCAGAGTAACCTTATCAGCAAGCAGAGGGAGTATTCTGAATACGGGATGAAGTGGGCGTTTACACTCGGCTTGTTATCCACTGGCGGATTGCTGGCGGCCGGTAACGTTGTGGTCGTCAACGTCGACGGGATCATCTCTCCAGTTACCGTAGAAATTCTCGGGCACGCTCTCGACCAAGCGAGCCGCGACAATGCCCCGGCGGTTCTGCTGCGGCTCAACACGCCGGGAGGGTTGCTCGATGCTACCCGCGAAATCACCACCAAGATCGTCGCCTCGCGCGTGCCGGTGATCGCATTTGTAACTCCCAGCGGAGGGCGCGCCGCCTCCGCCGGTTTCTTCCTGCTGGAGGCCGCCGACGTCGCCGTCATGTCGTCCGGCACTAACACCGGCGCGGCGTCCCCCGTGCTGTTGGGCC
This sequence comes from Bryobacteraceae bacterium, assembly GCA_041484155.1. GTDB lineage: Bacteria > Acidobacteriota > Terriglobia > Bryobacterales > Bryobacteraceae > Palsa-187. The sequence continues at coordinate 1,257 of JBGPHB010000117.1, read as the reverse complement.
AGCAAATGGACCCGGTGATGCGCAGCAAGGTCGAGAACGACGCTTCGGCATGGCTGCGCAGCACGGTGACTAAACGCGGCCACAATGCCGAGCTGGCCGAGAAGACGATTCGCGAGGCCAAGGCATTCACGGAGAAAGAAGCGCTCGACAACCATCTGATCGACCTGATCGTCCCGGACGAGCAGCACCTGCTGGCCGCTCTGGACGGCCGCGAGATCACCCGCTTCGATGGACGAAAAGAGACCCTGCATCTCCGCGATGCCAAGATGGTCGATTACCGTCCCACTGCGCGGGAGCGCATTATCGACTCCATCGCCGACCCCAACATCGGTTTCATTCTGCTGGTGCTGGGGGCCTTGGGAATCTACGTCGAGTTCAATGCGCCGGGACTCATTCTCCCCGGAGTGGCTGGCGGCATCCTGGCATTGCTCGGCCTGTCGTCTCTATCGATCGTGCCCATCAACTGGATCGGCGCGGCGCTGCTGATGCTGGGCGTGGCGATGTTTGTCCTGGAAGCAAAATTCGCCTCGCACGGCATTCTCGGCACCGGCGGAACCGTGGCCATGGTCCTGGGCGCGCTGCTGCTGGTGAATGGTCCGCCCGAACTGCGCATCCGGCTTTCGACCGCGCTCGCCGTCAGTATTCCATTCGCGCTGATCACGATGTTCCTGGTGACTCTGGTGGTTCGCGCGCGTGCGAATAAAGTGGTGATGGCCGACGGCGGTCTGCTCAACGAGATCGGTGAAGCCCGCACGGCGCTGGAGCCCTCCGGAAAGGTATTCGTGCACGGCGAATACTGGGATGCAATTTCGTCGGCGCCGGTGGTGGTCGGCGGCGAGGTGCGAGTAGTGGCCGTCGAGGGGATGAAGCTCCGAGTCGAGCCGGCATCGAAGCCAACCAACTAGGGTGTGAGACGTGGGGCAGCCAGTCATGGCGGCGAGCCGGCCTCCAGGCCGGCTTTCTTGTAAGCCAGCTTGCCAGCTGAACTGCCCGCTCTTGGTTGTTTCAGCGATGTTTCCCGACTATGCTCCGCGGGGGCCGGGACGCTGGCGCAAAGTGCCACATTCTTCGCTGGTTGCGAATGGGTTGCTGGGCGCGGGATTCTTAGTTCCGCTCCTGGAGTTTCTCTCATTTGTGAAACAGAACCCCGCCCTTACGGGCAGGGCTTGCGGGGTGTTGTAAACGTACGCCAACCGGGAGCACTTCGATTTCCTGGCGAGGATCGAGGGCGATGGCACTGGATCGCCGTCCCGCTCC
>JBGPHB010000116.1:0-8833 GCA_041484155.1 Bryobacteraceae bacterium | reverse complement strand
CTGAACTCCGCCCAGATCTGACCGTTCATGTGATTCGAATGCAGAGCCCGCGACCGGTTCGTGCCAACGCCGCTCGCCAGAGTAGCCTCATCGTTCCCAAGCCAGTCTATTCGCACACCCTGGGCATCGGTTTTGTAGAAATCCCGGGTGGCGACCTCGTCTCTTTGACTCGAGTGGCAACGCGCACAGTTTTGGGCGAAAACAATTCTGCCGCGGTCGACGGAACCTGCGCCAAACTCCTTCTCAAGTTGTTCGATCAGATCCTGCCGGCTGGCAAGCCCGCGAGCCTGGTATAGATCGGACGGCCGTTGTACCAACAGAAACTGAACGATGTCATCCAGGCGATCCTCGATCGCACGAAAGTTTGGACAGTCTCGACGGCATTGGCCGATATCGAATGGAGTCTGACCAAAGTTACGCTGTAGCGGATCGGCCTGGCGCAAGTCAGAGAGATGGTTTACCCAGCACTCCTCCGAACACGAGCCGATGTTGCCGTAGACACGCTGAATAGCTTCACGAAGGCCGATGCTGTCTTCACCACCCTTTAGGATGTGGTGGACCGTCTCCGTTTTGAGGCTGGATTCCCAGCATTTTCCGCTCTTGCCGGGCTCGCACCAGCAACTGCGCTCATCGGTTCCCGCCACGCAGCCATTGACCGGGCGCCATTTGCGCACCTGTTCTCCCGCGAACATCGGACGCTTATCGAAGTTGATGATCGCATTGATCGTGCCGGTGTTGTCGATCTGATCGGTGGGGATGGCCGAGGTATCCACCGTACCCGGCCGGGCGTGAGCGAACACCTGCCAAGCTGGGCTGCTCGAAGGCATGCCGGAAGCGAAGACCTCGGATAACCGGCTGTATTGATTTCCCACCGTCCCACTCAGATTGGCCATCGTCGGATTGGCCGGATCCTTGGGCGGGTGCAGCGGGTCGAAGCCGATGTGACAGGCGCCGCACGACATGCCGATCAGAAACGGGGGTTCAATGGATCCGTCCATCAGACGGCTCACTCGGGAATCGGGCACATTTCTGTTTTGGCTGAGCCGGCTGTCGTAACCCTTCCAGGTCCCCAATGAACCGTTGAGCTTTTCCCATTTCGTCCGATTGAAACGGGGATTGGGGAACTTGCGCAGGCCCATGACACCGGCCGAGGCGCCGAACTCGAGGTAGCAGGGGTTCTCACGCTGGCCGGCGGGGTCTTGCGAATCCTTGAAGCCGCACGCGGGATCGCGATAGCCGGGCTTACCAACGAACGGTAGCATCGCATCGTCGCCCTGGCACCAATCCAGCCCGTAAGTTTCGTCCAGGCTCTTGACCGGACAGTGGTTTGCTCCGGGTGTGCAGCATCCGGGATCGTTGATGAGGCCCCAGGCCTTGAAGCGGTCCGGGCGCTCCGCCGTTTTGAGGACGCGGAACCAATCGATGAAAATATCCATGCGCTGCTGGAGAACGTAGGTATGGAACCGTCCGTTCCCCGCGGTGGCGTAGAACCAGATCTGGCAGCCTGCCCGCTGGGAAGGTGTAAGCGCCGGGTTCTCGCATTGAGATCCTGAATATCGATTCAATGGTGCGCCGGATGCGGCCGTGAGACCTGCCGAGAGGGTCAAAAGAGACAGTCGCGCAAGAGCCCTATACGGCATGATCCAGTGTTAGAACGTCTTCAAGAAAGCAATCAGGGCATTCTTTTGTGCGTCGCTCAAGGCCGGCTCTTCCTTGAAATAGCTGGTGCCGAAATAGTGTCCGCGATTGACGACGAAGTCCGGACACTTACTTGCGCCGAGCTGCGCGTCGACAAGTTCGGGCGAGGAAAACTCCGGCACGGTGGAAATGTCCAGTGCGTCATCGCGGCCCTGCGCCGCATCCCTTCTTGCTCGCACGGCCTTGAGAGCGACATTCTGCTTGAGCAGGACGCCGGCAATCACGCGATCTTGTTTGAGCTCTTCTCCGAAACTCGCACCGTCCAAGGCGAGCTCAAGGTTGGAGATCAGGCCTATCGGCATTCCGGCCGGAAACGGACCAATACTCACGATGGTCTCCGAGCCGTCCTTATCAAACAGCCAGGGAAACAACCAGGCCCCGGGTTTTAGCAACGCTCGGACCCAGGCGGGCAGGTAGCCGCCGGGAATGCGTACATAACTGGGCGAGTCCGTCCGGGCAATTTTTCCAGGAATGTTTTTTAGATAGCGGTCCTGTTCACGCCGCTCGGGCCACAGCATCTGGGTGATCGAATTCTCGAAAGACTTCATTCGGGCGTCCACGGATGGACTGACTTGAAACTCTCCCACCGTATTCGCAAGCAGGAAAGGAGCGGTCGACCAAGCGCTGACGAGCGAAGCAGGGCGCGTATATCCTCTCCCGCCCGCGGGCATTTTGAAGGTCCGTTTTTCCCCGGTGAAGGGATGGTAATAAGTGATCGTGCCGACCGATGGAAGGTCTTTGAACGTCTGCGATGAAAAGTTGTCCCAAATGTTGCCCGCGATTGAATTGGTAGCCAGCGGGCTGCAGGCATTTGTCTCCAGAAGAGTCACGGGTACGCGAAGATCGGTCGAAAGAACGTTGTCCTTCAAAAAGTCGTCGGCCAGCACCATCGGGCGCGTCTGCTGTTTGAATTCCGCGGTCTTCGTCCAGGTCCAGTAGCGATTCCAGCATTCGAGGTAGTCCTTGCCACCGCAGTTCACGGGATCCGAGTTGGCCGGCGGTTTGGGAAGCTTGCTGGAATGGCAACGCGCACAATAGTCGGCGAAGATAAGCTTGCCTTCATTGACCGTAGCGGCGGCCTCGGTCAGGTACTTCGAAGCCCCGGGAGCATCTTTCAGCCGGTGCGGCGCGCTGCCTTTCAACAGAAATAGGGCCATGTCGGGTGTTTGAGCTACCGTCGCCTGCCAATACACCGAATTCTTTTGGGCTACGCTGATTTCGATGGGCGTGGCGGCCTTGCCGCCGACCATTGCCCTGAAGTGCAGAAGCCATTCTTCGCTGAACAGACCGATGTTGATGTAGACGCGATTCAGCGCACCCAGAGCTCCCACCGAATCGGATCCGTCCTTTAGTACGCGAGGGGTCCAGACTGTGGACGGCGCTTTGAAAAACCGGGTCAACGGTCCGCTGGAAACATAATCATTGAACTGCCGGTTGTCGAGGCCGCCGCCAGCCAGGCTTTCCTTACCCCAGTCCGTCTGTTTTGCGAGCTCCAGCCGTGGCCCAAGATTGTAGACAGCGTTCATGGTTCTCGGGTTATTGATGTAATCCGTGGAAATTAGGGAAGTGTCGAGCGAGCCTGGCGGCTGGGTATGTAATAGCTGGTAGACGAAGTTCTTTGGCGCCGATTCCCAAGAGAAGATTCGATCGACCCAGAAGTATTGGGCTCCCACGTTTGAACTCAGGTTCGCCCATTCGGGCGCATTCGCATCCACGGGTGGACGTACCGGGTTCGGGCCAACATGGCAAAACGCGCAGGCCATTCCCACGCGATAGGGTTTGACAAGATCCGCCGATTGGTAATAGCTTTCGTCGGTGTAATACCTGACCGGGTCCCACTTCTTCGCAGCCGCTTCATCGAACTCCGGGTTTGGGAACAAGCGCAAGCCGATGATTCCCGTCGCCGCGCCATAGTACGATCCGGCAGGCATATTCTTCCCGCGGGCGCCGATCTTCACTCCCGGATACTTGGTTTCGTCTTCAAATGGATCGGCGGGACAGTCCGGGCGCCGTTTGTCCAGCCAAAGCCCGAAACGATTTTCGTCCGGGCTAACCGCTTTGTCAAAACACGGCTCGTTGACCAGCCCCAAATAAGCCCAGCGATTGTCACGCGTGGCCTTGTATCTCGTCTTTAGCTCTTCCTTTTTCTTCTGGTCGCTGACGGACGTGTCTCTGGCGGGGTCGTAGGAGGAAAGCGTCTTCAAGAAGTCCAGGCTGCCGAAGCTGCCGGCCGAAAACCCATCCCAGAACCGGTCATTGCCGCCGGTCCAAAGGAGCCACATGTTTCTGCCGCTGATTTCGTTCTTGTCAAGATCGATGCCTCCATCCATCGCGTGGAAGTAGTCGTGCTTCACGTCCACGTGCGCGGATGAGTTGAAATAATCGGCCTTCAGACCCGCGCGGCTCGCCTCGTCGAGGACATGGCCCGGACGCGGACCCGAAAACCAGAACAGGAGGATGACAATGACGACGATCAGAGCCGCGGTCGCCAGATATCGTTTTCGCATGGGTTGGTTCCGTCTCTCCTTTGGTTCATTCCATGGCTGTAGCGATGACGCTCAGGAAGCGAAGGAGCTTCGCTCTTAACGAGATTCTACCAAGGGGAGGGCATCTCCGTGGTTCTAAGCGGACGCTTCCTTCGACTCTACTCGCGCGAATTGGAAGGTACTCACGCGCCCCGGCTGGCGTGCCGCGGCCGGGACGCGGTCTTCGCTCACGCTTCGCGGCGCAGGCGATGAGGCCAGCCAGTCCGCGATTTTCTCCGACGAATACCGGTAACCCACTTCCGCCATCTCCGTGGCGCGTTTATATTCACCCATCCCGAAGGTCTCCATTGGCGGAGTAAGGTACAGATCGGCGGCTCCGATGTTTTGGCTCTTGTAGGAAGCGCCGCCGAATTCCATGGTTCGCATGAGCACGCTGAAAAAGCCGGGAAGGCGCTGTCTTTTTGAAGAAGGCTTCAGGCGCTCCATCAAAACCTTCCAACCGGAAATTCCGATACCATAATCGGAAATCTCAGTGGGGTCGTATGCGGGCGAGACGTCGGAGGCGATCACCGTGCCGCAGCCGGGAGATCCGCGCATGATGTCCACTGGAACGTTGTTGATAATGCCGCCATCCACCAACAAATCCCCGTTCGAAATGATGGGCGGATACAGTCCAGGCACACGTGCGCTGGCCAGCATGGCCTTGACCAATGGACCCCGCCGGTGTATATCGACACGGGCGCGCGTCAGGTTGGCCGATACACAGAAAAACGGGATCCAAAGATCTTCGATCTGGGTCTCTCCAAGTTCGTCGTAAAGAACTTTGGAGATTGCATAGCCAGTGAAAAAGGAGATGATCGGAAGGGTCTTGTCCTTCACCAAGGCGGCCCAGCCATCCAGATTGGACTTGAGCATCCGCTGGTAGTCATATTCCAAAGCGCAGCCCGCCGCCATAATGGAACCCATGCTGGTGCCGCCCACGATGTCGATGGGGATCCCGGCTTCACGGAGTGCGCGGACCACTCCGAGGTGACCGAGGCCGCGCGCCCCTCCTCCTCCCAGAACCAGACCGACCGCCCGACCGGTGAGGCACCGCGCCACGCGGTCGAAGTCCGCCCTCGAATCCGGCCGCACGTGGTAGTGCTGGTCCACCGTCCTTCCGGAAAGCCATGCTTTGGTACCGGTAGGCAGGCGTGTGGCGTCTCGGTGGAGCAGCACCAGGCTCGCGCTCCGGCCGGTCCGCTCGCTCAACGCGCGCTCCAGGTGGACGGGGGCGTCCGCCCGCGGGTCTTCCGCTGCGTCAGCGGCGATCACGACATGGTCGCATTGGCGCAAACAGCGCCTGGTCCATAGCGAGTCAGAAGCATCCGCCTGATAAATCACGTAGCGGTGTTCCGCTTCCATTTTGCCCAGAAGCTCCATGATGCGGCCGTGACCAGCTGCGCGCTCGCTGGTCTGTGCCGCGCCTGGTTTGCCCACATAAGCATCCAAGCCCGCACTCCCCAGCGACAGAGTCCGCCCGTGCGTCGAAAGAGCTTCTGCAAGCTGAGCGCAGAATTCGTCCAGAGGAAAGCCAATGGTGGCGGGCGCCACCGCGATGACGGTGGTGGAAGGCGGGCGGCGCGGGGACCCTGCGCTCTGCTCGCGCAGCCGCGCCACCAGTTTCCGGGCAATGACGACCAACAAAGCCTGGTGCCGGGAAATCAACCGCTCAAACCCTTCCCGGGGAAGTCTGGCAACCTGCGAGTCCCGCAGAGCCAGGACGGTCGCGTTACGCGGCTCTCCTTCCAACAGGGCCATTTCACCGATGGTCTCACCGTGGCCAAACTGGCCCACCGCACGCGGTTCTTCACCCGCCGTCTCCAGCAGCACCTGCAAGCTGCCGCTCACGACCAGATACAGCGCATCGCCTGCCTCCCCCTGGCGAAACAGCGTCGTCCCGCCTTCGATCCAAACCAGTTCGAGTTCCGCTTCCAGATCCCGCAGTGTGGCCGCTCCAAGGTCACCGAACAGCTTCGACACGTGGAGGGCCACGGAGAGCCGGTTCTTGCGCAGGCGGATTCCCACAAATCGATCGATCGCCTCGACCGCCTCCGGATGGTTCTTTGCGAAGTAATTCAAATCTTCCCGGGTAAGTTTGGCGACGCGGGCAATGGAGGTGGTCCGGACCGTGGAAGAACGAAGATCACCGGTCCAGAGAGCGAGCTCCCCTATGGATTGACCGGGACCCAACTCCGCCAGCACCTTTTCCTCATGAGCGGGATCGATGTTTACCACCTGTACCCGCCCCGAAACGATGAGGTACATGCAGTCGCCCGCATCGCCCTGACGGATCAGTGTTTCCCCGGCTTGAAGGTCGATCAGTTCCAACCGAGCAGCAAGCTCGCGAAGCGCTGGTTCGGGAATCTCCCGGAAAATCTCCGCGGAAGAGAGAAACGAAACCCAGTCCGGGGTTAACGGCGTCGGCGTTCCCATTCTTTTCCTTGGTGTTCTACCCTGATTTCAGCCCCCAGGGCCGTAGAAGGGGCAGTACACCGCATCTTCACAGTACTCTGCATCATACTACAGCGGCCAAACGAACCGCGCACGATGATGATAGCCCGACCAGCCCACAATTACCGGTACTTGACGGGTAGCTCCACATCAGAAATACTACGAGGAGCCTGCATCCGGTGCAGGAAGGCAGAACAGGAGCGCCCATGCCGAACACGATCGTGAACTACGATGGCAGCATCACAACGTCCCCCCAGCAACTTGTTTATCCCGAGACAGTCGGCGAAATACAATCCGTCCTTCGCGACCGCGCCCGTTATCCCAGCCCGGTCCGAGCCGTCGGGAGTTATCACTCCCTGACACCCTGTGCTTCTTCGGACGGCACCATCGTGAACATGTCTCGCATGAATCGCGTCATCGAGATCGACCGTGACCATAGGACTTTTACGGCCCAGGCCGGCCTCCAATTCATCGACGCCTCGAAAGCTTTGCGGGCTCAAGATCTGCAGTTCATGACTAACATCGAGATCGGCAACATGACTCTCGGTTCAGCCGCTTGCTGCCACAGCAAGGACGCTCTGGATGGTATCGAATTCGGCCAGGTTAGTTCCTACATGACCAGGATTAAGTGGGTCACCCCCGCCGGCGAACTCGCGCAAGCCTCCGAGACCGAAAACCCCGAGGTGTTACGGATGATGCGATCGAGCTATGGACTCTGTGGCATCGTGTACGAGGTCACTTTCCGCGTTAAGCCGATTGAGGCGCTTCACTTCACCTACCTGCCGCGACCGGTTGACCAGCTTACACAGGCGGAAGTGGACAACCTTCTCGACACGTCCGAAGGCCTAGTTTGCTGGACCGTCGGCCGGACGTGTATCTTTCAACGCCGGCGCCGCATTGATAAACCCGGCATCCTCGGTTCATTGATGGCAGCCGTACGTCGTAGGCTGTGGAACTATACCGATGCCCGTATAGCCCGCCTCATCAGTCAACTCATTTCAAACCGGCGTCTTCGTAATTCCGCGGAGAACGGCTGGTTCGCCATAGCGAACCTCCTGTACTCCACCCTGCATCTTTTTGGCGGCATAACCCTGCTGGCCCCCGACAAGACCGTCGATTACCGCAAGTCCCCAGCCTCCGCGAGATATGCTTTCACCTTCTGGGCCTTTCCGCGCGCCCAGTGGCTAACAATTCTGCGGGAATACCTCGCATTCGCAGACCAGCACTTCAAATCCACGGGCTTCCGGTGCAACATGCCGCTCGGAGCCTATCATATCCACCGGGATACGAGCTCGATCCTGTCCTACACCTACGACCAGGAAATCTTCTCCATTGACCCCATTCATGCCAGCACCGACGATGTCGCCTGGCACCACTTTCTTCGACAGTTCAACGAGTTCGCATACCAACGCAACGGTATTCCCCTGCTCAACCAAAGCCCGTTCGTCGAGCGCAAGCATGTCGAAGCGGCCTATGGCCAGCGCTGGCTCGATCTCTGTGAATGGGTACGGACTATGGATCCAACCGGCCGGATGTTGAATCCGTTCTTTGCCGAGCTGTTCTCGGAGAGACCGGCCAAGGCCGGAAGCGGCGGTGGCACCTAAAATCCTTTCGGCTGCCAAGGACGCGGCCCTCCATGCGGTACCCCGCGCCTTCATGGTACTCTGCGTCATACTACAGTCGCTAAACGAGCGTGTAAAGTTCAGAAAGTCGGCCCAAGAAAGGAAGGGGCATGTCCGAACTTGTCGTGACAAATTGGTTCGGAGATCTCGTTTCCCATCCGAAGGTCGTCGCTGAAGCGAACTCAGTCGAAGACATCATTAGGGTCCTTAAGGATCCGGTCCGGTATCCGTCTCCGGTTCGAGCTGTGGGTTCCAATCACTCTTGTACGCAGTGCGGGGCAGCCGACAACGGTACGCTCCTCAAAATGAAAATGAACCGGATCCTGCATATCGGACCGGATACGCTTACTGTCGAAGCTGGCGCCATACACCTCGATATGGCCAAGGAGTTGGAAAGCCGGAAGCTGCAATTGTATGTGAATACTGAAATCGGAAGTCTCTCGGCGGGAAGCGCAGCCTGTGCCGGAACCAAAGATTCTTCGATGCCCGGGGAGTACGGCCAAGTCGGATCGTACGTCATTGGTGTCAAGATGG
>JBGPHB010000115.1:0-8889 GCA_041484155.1 Bryobacteraceae bacterium | reverse complement strand
GTTTTTCCACCTGACGCCTAACATCTCCTATCCGCTGATGATCGCGGTCTCGGCTTTGATGCTGCCGGTTATGATCGTGCGTTTCTACATGGGCTGGTTTCAGATGCTGGTGATCGACACTCCGCTGATTGCGGCTTCCTTCTGGTCGATCTCGGCGTTCTACGTGATCGCCCACCGCGCGCTCTTCCCAAAGGCCTGGAAGCGCGCGTTTCTGTTTCTGCCGGCGTTGATGGCCGCCGGCGTGGCGCTGACGATCATCAACTCGCGTGCCGTTATCGAGGCGCTGGTAGGCTACCAGACCGGGTTCGCCCGCACGCCCAAGTACGCCATCGGCAGCGAGCAAAAGGTACGTCTTGAAAACGTCGAGTACCGCCGCCGTAGCGGCTGGCTGCCCTACATCGAGCTCGCCGTGGGTACCTACTTCCTGGCAATGGTGATGTTTGCCATTGAGTCGTACAACTTCCTGGCGATTCCATTCCTGATGTTGTTCGTCGGCGGGTATTACTGGGCCGGCTCCACAACGCTATGGCAAGAGTACCAGGGCAAGCTCCAATGGCAACGCCAGCGCGAGCTGGCGGACGTGGAGTAACCTATCTACTTGCAAAATTTTGCACTACTAGAGCCCGAAATCTTCGCAGGCTGCTAAGAATTGACCAGAACCCGGCCCTGTGGGGCAGTAGGATCAAGCTTTCAATTCCACTATGGTCGCGCCTGAGCCGCCTTGCTCCTGCGCCGCGGCATAGAACTTCTCCACGTGCGGGTTCTCCTTAAGCAGTTCCGCAATCGCCCTCTTAAGAATCCCCATACCGTGGCCGTGTACGATGCGCACACGCTCCACTTGCGCCAACGCGGCGCTGTCGAGGAGTTTATCCACCTGCTCACACGCCGCCTCGGCACGCTGGCCGATGACATTGATCTCTCGATAGGAGCCGTCGAAGCTCGGCCCCTGATGGAAGCTGATGCCAGAGCGGCTTGCGGGCGCTTCGGACGCCGGAAGAATTTCTTCCACATCCGATTCGGCGACCTGCATTTTCAGGAAGCCGGCGTCCACTTCCAGGAGGCCGCTCGAGAGCAAGCGGCGCACGGTTGCGGGCTGGCGAACCCCCTTGAGGCGTATGCGCGCGCCCTCCTCCAGCTTGAGGCGCGGCGCCGCCGGAGCCGGTACGATCACTTGCACCGCTTCATGGTATTCGCGCCTGGTCTTGGCGATCTTTGCGCGCGCCTTCTGGCTTAGCTCCTCGATCGTTTCCTGTGCGCGCTGCTCGAATTGCGCCGAGAGCTGGCCGGCGCGCTGCTCCAGTTCACCGATTTTCGATGCGTACTTGCGCTCCCACGCCTGTTCCAGCGATCGCTCCCGCGCGTCAAGGGCTTGGGCTCGCGCTGCGATCTGACTCCGCTCCTGTTCCAGCGAGTCGAGACGCGCGTTCAACTCGGCAAGAAAGCGCGAAGTGTCGCGCTCCGCGGTGGTCATTCTTGCACGCGCCGCTTCGATCAGCGCCGCATCGAGTCCCAGGCTACCGGCGATATCGAGCCCGGCCGACTTGCCCGGCGCGCCCAGGCGAAGCACATACGTCGGTTCGAGCGTATCGTCGTCGAAACCCATGGAGCCGTTGCGGACTCCCGGCGTCGAAGCCCCGTACACCTTCATGGCCATCAGATGAGTGGACGCCAGGGTAAACGCGCCCCGGCGGCGGAACGCATCAAGCAGGACGACCCCTAACGCCCCGCCTTCTTCCGGGTCCGTGGCGCGGCCCAACTCGTCCACCAGCAGGAGAGAGTCCGGCGTGGCGGACTCGAGCATCGAGCGCATGGCCAGAATGTGCGCCGAAAAAGAGCTGAGGCTTTCCTGTATCGACTGGTGATCGCCGATATCGGCTAGCACCCGGTCAAACAGCGGGAACTCCGCTTCCACGGCGGGGACCGGAAGTCCGGCGTGAGTCATCAGAGCCAGCAGGCCGACCGTCTTGAGAGCGACGGTTTTGCCTCCGGTATTCGGGCCGCTGATGAGCAACGTGCGCTCTTGTTCATCCAGCGCCAGTGATACCGGAATCACCGGCTTTTTTTGTGGCCGCAGAATATCTTCGAGCAACGGATGGCGCGCCGCGAGCAGAACCAGCCGGCGTGCGCCTTCCGGGCTGAGACGCGGAACCGTACAACGGAAATCGAGCGCGAACTCCGCTTTCGCGAACAGCAACTCCAGACGCCCGAGGGCGGCGGTGGTCCCCGCAATTTCCCCGCTGTGCTGGCGCAGCCGGGCGGTGAACTCCCGCAGGATGCGGTGCACCTCGCGCAACTCCTCTTCGCGCACTCGAACCAGCTCGTTGTTGAGGTCGATGGTCTCCAGCGGTTCGACGAAGAGAGTGTGACCGCTGCCGCTGGCGCCGTGGATCACGCCCTCCACGCGGCGTTCCCGGCCCGATACCACCGGGACCACGAAACGATCGTTACGAATGGTGACGAAATCTTCCTGCAACGTGCCGTCTTCCCGATGGGCGCGCAAGAACCGCTCGAGGGATGCCTGGATCAGATGACGCTGCTTTTCGGCATCACGCCGCAAGCGGGCGAGAGCCACGCTGGCGTGATCGGCTACGGTACCATCGGGCAGGATTTTGCCACGCAGATCGGAGGCCAACTCACGAAGGTCGGCGATGGCGGAGGCATGCGACGCCAGGCGTGGAAACTTCTCCCGCGAGGCAACCAGGATCGAGCGCGCCTCGGCGGCGAGGTCCAGCAGCCGCGCCAGCTCGAAGATTTCGTGAGCCTCGAGCGTCGCGCCCTCAATACGCAGACTTGCGACGGATGTTCCGGGATCGGCGATATCGTCAAAGCGCACGCGGATCGCTGCGCCCCGGTGAGCCGGCTGGGGCTGCAACGCGGCGCTCAGGTAGGCGATCGCTTCGGCTGTATCGGCAAGCTCGGCCTCTATCGCGGCGCGATCCGCCACGGGTGAGATTTGTGCCAGCTCCGCCCGGCCGAGGGCGCTGCGCACGTACCGCTCCAGGAGCGCCCGCAGCGCCCCAAATTCAAGAACGCTTTCGGCGTGCATCAAATACTTTCTGGATCACTGCGAGAGTGCCCTCGGTGAGGATGTAGTCGCCCAGCCTGGCGCGGCGCACCCACTCAACACGACTGACGTCATCCCCGGCACACAGCTTCCCTCCCACCACTTTACACACGTAATCGATGAGAACGTAATGATATTCGGCCCGGCCCGAGGCGTCGGTTATGATGCGCTGAAAGATCTCGAACGCCGGCAGCGGCTGAATGCGCAATCCGGTCTCTTCACGGATTTCGCGTTTCACCGCGTCTTCCAGCTTTTCGCCGGTCTCGACCAGACCGCCCGGCAACGACCAAAAGCCCTTGAGCGGCTCGCGCCCGCGCTCGACTAGAAGAATCGATCCTCCGCGGAAGATTAGCGCGCCGACGCCAAGCAACGGATGTTTCGGATAACGGCGGCTCTTCATGGAGCCGTTTCAGATTGTCTTAAGTACTGCAACGCCCCCTTCACCCCCATCCTCACGCGATAGACGGATGTTCGCGCGGTGATGAACAGCGTTTCCAGGTCGGCGTCGCCGAAAGTGAGATTCGACGGCGTCTCGGCGAGTACGATCTTGCCAAGCAATTGGCCCTGTGATGAATACACATCCACATCTTTCGCGGCGACGTACACGTTCCCTTTTTCATCGGTGCGGATTCCGTCCGGAACGCCAGTGATCTTTTCGAGGACCACGCGCTCATTCGAGGCAGCGCCCGCGCGATCCAGGTCGAACGCCCGCACGCTTCGCGCATCGGAATCCGCGACATAGAGGATACGCCCGTTCGGCGAGAGAGTCACGCCGTTGGGCCTGGTCTTCCATCTCGCCACCACCTCCAGGTCGCCCTTGGGCGTAATGTGGAAGATCCCGTAAAAATCGAGTTCGCGCTTGTCTTCTTGGTCGCCGAATGCCGGATCGGTAAAGTAAACCTGACCGTCGCGCCGCACCACGATATCGTTTGGTGCGTTGAACCGCTTGCCTTCGAACCGCGAGGCCAGCACCTCGACTTTGCCATTCTTCAAAGTGCGCGTCACGCGCCGCTGGCGAAACTCGCAGGTGTAGAGACGCCCCTGCGAATCATAGGTGTTGCCGATCGGGCCCCCAGCGAAATCGCCGAACTCGGCGACGCCCTTACCGGGAAAGAATCTGTGGAGCTTGTTTCCGACTGTGTCGCTGAACACCAGGAATCCTTCCGGAGACCACGCCGGACCCTCGGTAAAGAGAAGTCCAGCCGCGACCTTCTCTACCTTGAGCTCGGAAAAGTCCTGCCCGCTGGCCGCGACTAGGAGGAATAGGAAAAATGCGGAAGAGCTTCGCACCAATCTGTATCATACGCCGGACGTGGAACGCAAGGCCAAGGGTTCAACCCCGCCCTAACGGGCGGGGCTTTCCGGCGTGGTTGATGAATGTCGTGGACGGGCGCAAACCCGCAAAGCCCCGCCCGTTAGGGCGGGGTTCTGTTTCACAAATGAGAGAAACTCCAGGGTTCCGCTGATACCGTCTTTGGTTGCGGCCATGCTGTTCTACTTACAGCTTCCGAACTACCACCACCGTGATGTCGTCCGCCGCGGGCGCGCCTTGTGTGAACTCGGTGACTGCGGCGTCGATCGCTTCCACGATCTCCGCTGCCGGCAAGTGGCGCAAGGAAGCCACCAGCGCCGCCAGCCGCTCCTCACCGAAGTCCTGATCGTTCGGGTCGACAGCTTCCGTGACGCCGTCGCTGAACAGCACCAGGACGTCGCCCGGCTCCATCTGCATTCGCGATTCTTCGTATACCGCCTGGGGCAGGATACCCAGGATCACGCCGCCGCCTCGCAAGGTCTCGAAGCCGCCCGCACTTCGTACCACCAGCGGCGGGTTGTGGCCCGCGTTGGTATAGGCCAGCTCACCCGTGGCTGGATTGGCCACGGTCATGAAGAACGTGATGAAGCGGTTGTCGGGGCAGTTTGAGCAGATCGCCTTGTTCAGCCGGCCAATCTTGCGCGCCAGGTCGTCGGCCTCTTCAAACAGCACCTGCACCCGCGCCTGCAGACTCGACATCAGCAGCGCCGCTGGCATGCCCTTGCCCGCGACGTCCCCCACCAGCATGCCCACGCGCCCGTCGGAGAACTCCAGGAAGTCGTAGTAGTCGCCTCCCACGGTCCGGCAGGCGGTGGTCTTACCGGCGATGTCCAGTCCGGGGACCGAAGGCGGTTTGGATGGCAGCAGCCCCTTTTGGATCAGCGCCGCCTGCTGCATGTCCTTGGCCATGGCCCGTTCAGCTTCTTCGATCTCGTTCAGCCGGGCGTGCTCGATGCGAATGGCGGCGACGTTCGCCATCACCGTCAGCAGATTGAGATCCTCCCGCGAGAATTCGCGGATCAGATGCGGCGAATCGACGTAGATCAGTCCGATCACGCGGTCGTTGGTTTGCAGCGGTACGGCGATCATGCTGCGCACCTTTTGCTCCACGATGCTCATATGCTCGCGGAGCGCCTGGTCGAGCTGCGCGTCGCGCACCAGCAGCGACGATTTTTCCTTGATAACGCGGTCGCGCACCGTGGTCGAAATCTTGAATCCCTCACCGCGGTTGGCACGTACCAGGAGGTCGTCGCCCTCGAGCGTCATCAGCACGCCGCGTCCGGCGCAGACCGCCTCCACGGACAGGTCCATGATCAACGGGAACAACTCCTCGAGCGGGCGATGCCCGGCCAGCTCGCGTCCGGCGCGGATCAGTGCGCGCATTTGCGGGCTGCCCTGCATCACGTAGGTCTTGCTCATGTCGTCGACCTGCGGCCCGAGCACGGCGTCGAGGCTCGCCACCACCGTGGTGGAGGCGTTGGAAAAGCTTTCCCCGTGCTCGACGAATACGACCGTGTTGGCGGTCGCGGCAACCGAGTCGGCGAACTCAATCGTCAGATGGCCGGCGGAAATGCGATCGCCCATGCCGAACGGCGCCAGCTCCTCGATGCGCTTGCCATTGAGCACCGTCCCGTTCTTGCTGCCGAGGTCTTCCACCTGCCACTGGCCGCTGACCCGGGTCAGAGCCAGGTGCTGGCGTGACAGCCCGACATCGTCGGGATAGCACAACTCGTTCAGGCTGGAGCGGCCCAGCGAGATGCGGTCCCGGTCGAGCGGCACGGTTACGGTCTTGCCGTCCAGGTTGCGGATCACCAGTTCTCGCGGGCTTATTTGCACTGTGGGGGCCAAAAAAATAGCGTATCATGCCCGTTCACAAGCGCGTGTGGCGCATCCTCGGCCGAAGCTGTGAAAAAACTGGGGATCGGCGCACAAGGCTTCGTGATACATTCGTTTAGGCGCAACGATCTGGACCCGGGTCGCAATCCAGTTCGGGCCCTTAGCTCAGCCGGTTAGAGCAGCGGACTCATAATCCGTTGGTCGTAGGTTCGAATCCTACAGGGCCCACCAATCCCGCGGCTACTGCGCGAGCAGGTTCTGCATTTCCGTAAAGAGCAGAATCACCGCCGGCCCCAGCGTCACCAGAAGGACCGACGGGAAAATCAGGAAGAACACCGGGAAGATCAGCTTCACCCCAACCTTGCGCGCCTTCTCCTGTGCGATCTGGCGGAAGCGGATGCGCAGGTACCGGGCGTGGGTCTTGAGAGCCGGCCCGAGGCTGGTGCCGAAGCGGTCCGTATCGATCAGCAGGTTGGCGAACTTGCGTATCTCCAGGTCCTGGCTGCGGGCGGCCAGGTTCTTCAGAGCGTCACTGCGCGTCGTGTTGGTCTTCAGTTCCAGGTGGAGTTGTGTAAACTCGGATGCCAGATCGGGATGCGTGGCGCGCAGGCCCCGGCTGGTGTCGAGAATCGCGGCGTCGAGCCCCTGGCCGGCTTCGATCGCCAGCACCAGCAGATCCAGAGCGGCAGGCAGGCCCCGGCGCAGCCGGCCGATGCGGCTTCTCGCCATCCGATCCAGCACGCGCTCCGGCGCCAGAAAGCCGAAACCGAGCCCGCATACAGCTGGGAGCAGCGCGGCCGACAGATCGGAGTGGAATACCATGGTCACTCCCGCTGCCGCGACACCCAGCATCACCGCGGCCGCGCACTTGATCCCCAGAAAAATCGACACGGCCGATGGCCAGCGGTATCCTGCGGCGATCAACTGGCGGCGTGCGCCCGCGGCCTGCGCCTCCGACCCGGGCATGGCTTCGCCAATCAACCGGAACATATCCGCCACCGCGGCTTGTGCCGCGGGCGTGTCCGGCTGGTCGAGCGCGATGGGCGCCGGGAGGTCCGCCCCGTTTCCTTCGGCGCGCGAAGGGCGCAGCACGAACACGTAGCCCGTGACGCTGACCGCGCCCAGGATGAAAAAGAACAGCCCGATCAGCATTTGAGCCGTTGTCATACTTTGATGTCCACGATTTTCCGAATCACCAGGTGCGCCAGCACCAGGCATACGACCGCGGCCGTAATCAGATTCTCACCCCAGGGATGATGGACCAGGACCGTCATGTACCCCGGGCTGACGCTCATCATCATCACCGCGATGCCGACCGGTAGAATCGTGAGAATGATGCCCGTGAGCTTCCCGTGCGCGGCGAGCGAGCGTACCTCGCCCTGCAACGCGATTGATTCGCGCATATTCTCGGCCAGGCCTCCCAGCACTTCGCTGAGTTTGCCGCCGGTGCGCGCATGCAACTCCACGGCCGCGATAAACAGGTTGACTTCCAGCAACGGAATCCTCTGGCCAAGGTTCTCCAAGGCCCGTACCCAACCCATGCCGAGATTTGCCTCGGCCGAGGTCTTGCGCATCTCGGCGGAGACCGGCGGCAGAGTTTCCGCTGAAATCATTTCCATGGAGGCCGAAAGCGGATAGCCCGCGCGCAGTGCCCTGGCGAGCGAGTCGAGGACATCCGGAAAGTTGTCCCGGAACTTCTCGAAACGCTTTTTCCGGCGGCGTAGGATGTAGCCGTAGGGTGCGAAGGCAAACAGCCCGGCCCCGGCCAGCGCCGCCCAGATGGCAACCGACTTCAGCAGAACCGCCAGCGCGACGGTGCCCAACAACAGCATCATCAACGTTACCCTTCCGACGGACCAGTCGAGATCGGCCTGCGCGATATGCGCCTTCATGTTCTCCACAAAGTCGAAGCGTGCCAAAACGCTGTCCCAAAAGTTCACTGTGCTGAGCCGGTCGCTACGGAATAAGTGCGAGTCCTCGTCGACTGCGGCGCTCCCGGCGGCGTCCTCCACTTCGCGGTCCTGGCGCACGGCATCGGATTCTTCGACTTTGGTCTTGAAGAATCCCATCCAGGCAACCGTTACGGTGATCGAGGCCAGCAGAAAGATGACCACAAAAAACGCGAGTGTGAAGACAATTGCCATAGGGCGCCTCGATGTGACTAGTCCTTGGTACCGCCGCTGGAGCGCATCACCGCACCGAGCGACAGCGACCCACGGGTCCGCTTATCGTCATCGAGCGGGTTGCGCAGGGTCACACGCACTCGGGCGCCGGAATCCGCCAGCGCCAGTACGTCGGCCTCGGAGGGCTTCGCGAGCAGCGTCACCACGGGCAGAGTCGGCCCCTGGGAACTCGCTTCCGGCTGCGGGATCACCGACAGTACCCGGAGGTCCTCGAGCGCCGTGCGCACCGTGGTCTCTCCAGGCGTGTTGCCGCGGCCTCCCATCACCACCTGCACGTCGACCTTCTGGCCCGCCCGCAACAGCGCGAGTACGCCGCTCGAATCCGTGACGTGCACCGAGACTGCGCGCATGCCCGAGGGCACGCCCGCCCCGCCGCCGGACTGGGCCGTGGCGAGACGCGTGGCGAGCACGGGCTCACCTTCACCGATCGGATCAAACACCGTATTGCCGACCACCTGCTCCACATTGCCGTAGGTACCTGCGGGCACTTGTTC
>JBGPHB010000114.1:0-8890 GCA_041484155.1 Bryobacteraceae bacterium | reverse complement strand
GCGGATCCAGGTTTCAAGCGGCAGGCTGAGCATCAGCACCAGGCAGCTGCCCATGGAGAGCAAGGGCAGAAACGGAACCCAGGGCACGCGAAAACCGCGCGGATAATCGGGTTGCTTGCGTCGCAAAATGATCACGCCGGCCGACACGACGATGAAGGCGAACAGCGTGCCGATGTTGGTCAGATCGCCGAGCGTGCCGATGTCGTAGATGCCCGCCGGGATGCCCACGACGAAGCCCGCGATCCAGGTGCTCATGTGCGGCGTCTTGAATCTCGGGTGCACCCGCGAAAACAGGGCCGGGAGCAGGCGGTCCCGCGACATCGCGAACCAGATGCGCGCCTGCCCGTACTGGAACACGAGCAGCGAGGAAATCATCCCCAGCAGTGCCCCGATCGTCACCACCAGCCTCAGGCGGTTGAAGCCGAGCGTCTTCAGCGCATTCGCCACTGGTGCGGCGTTATTCAAGGTATCCCAGTGGGCGATGCCGGTGAGCACCAGCGCCACTGCGGCATACAGCACCGCGCAGGCCCCCAGCGTGATCAGAATGCCGAGCGGCATATCCCGTTGCGGGCGGCTGCACTCCTCGGCTGCGGTGGACACCGAATCGAAACCGATGTAAGTGAAGAAGACGATCGCCCCGCCGGTCAGCACTCCCGAAAACCCGTTCGGCATGAAGGGATGCCAGTTCGCTGTGTTCACCGCGCGCGCCGCGCCGAACACGAATACCAGAATGGCCACCACCTTGATCACGACCATCACGTTGTTGGCCCCGGAGCTTTCCCTCACGCCGCGGACGAGTATCCAACTGAGCACCATGAGGAGCAAGAAAGCCGGAAGGTTGAACCATGCGCAGGTGGCCTTGCCCTCGACGAACACCGGGTTGGAAAGGACCATGGGCAAATGAAAGCCGAAGGCGTTGTCGAGCAGATCGTTGGTGTAAGCGCCAAACCCGACCGCGACGGCCATGTTGGAGACCGCGTACTCCAGGATCAGATCCCAGCCAATGATCCACGCGAAGATCTCGCCCATCGTGGCGTAGGCGTAGGTATAGGCGCTGCCGGCGACCGGGATCATCGACGCCAGCTCGGCATAGCACAGCGCGGCGAAGCCACACGCGATCGCCACTAGCACGAAGGAGAGCGAGATCGCGGGACCCGCACCCGGCCGCCCCATGGTGCCCAGCGCGTCCTTGCCGCTGATCAATAAGTCGAGGACCGGCGCTTTGAAGACCGAGTGAAAGTCGAACTTCAGCCCCGCAGCGGCCGTCCCGGTGAAAGTGAAGATCCCGGAGCCGATCACCGAGCCGATGCCTAGCGCGACCAGGCTCCACAACCCGAGGCTCTTCCGCAAGCGGCTGTCCGGGTTTTCACTAGCCGAGATCAGCTCATCAATGCTCTTAGTGCGGAGGAGGGATGGCATGCGTTGAACGCCCCGTGGGGCAGCCAGGACTGGCCGCCCCACGTTACCGCTTCCGCTGGCCCTTCACCATCTTCTTCACTTTGCGCTTGCGCGAGCCGCGCGCGACATCGGCGGGGCGCTTGGGCTTGGGGGCGGCTTTCTTACGCGCTGCGCGTTTCAACTTCTTGCGTTCGTCTTTATCGGTGATCTTTTTGGTATTCATTCAATCTTGATTCCTGCATATTTTGCAATCAGTTTCTTCAACCCGTATCCGGGGAAATCCACAGTAAGCTTCGTGTCGTCGCCCGAACCTTCCAGGCGGAGCACCTTCCCCTGACCGTACTTGGCGTGCTCGACCATCGAGCCCGGCCCGAACTTTTTCTTCTTCACCGGTAGCGGCGCGGGCTGTCGTGGCGTTTCGAGCCCCTGCGGGCTGGGCATGCCACGCTCGGTGAAGAACTGCCGGATGTTGTCCACCGAGTTATAAGTCTTACCAGTATAGAGGTTCCGCTGGGCCGTTTCGCGGACCTCGTAACGTTCGGCATGCAGGTCGACGTGGCCCCGATCGCCGCGAACCGTTTCTAAGAGCTCCTTCGGGACCTCTTTTAAGAAACGGGAATGAATAGACTGCTCGGGCTGCCCTCCGCCATAGCGACGCCGGTAGCGGGCCCAGGTAAGATACAGCTTCTTTTCGGCGCGCGTCAGGCCGACGTAACAAAGCCGGCGCTCCTCTTCCATGGCGCCTTCGGACAGCAGCGACCGGCTGTGCGGAAACAGATTCTCCTCCAGTCCCGCGATGAACACGATGGGAAACTCGAGGCCCTTGGCGTTATGCATGGTGAGCAGCGACACGGGAGCCCGCTCGTCGGCCGAGTCGGCGTCGGAGACCAGGGCCGCATGGTCCAGGAAATCGCGCAGGCTCTCGCCCCGCTCGGAGGCGTCCGCGGCGGCGTTGAGCAGTTCGTCCAGGTTGCCCAGGCGTCCGCGCGCTTCCTCAGTGCCCTCGTCTTCGAGCATTTTTCGATAACCGGTGTTTTCGAGCACCGCACGGAGCGTGTCGACGGCGGGCCGGGCTTCTACTCCGTCGGCCAGTTGCTCCATCATCCGCTGAAATGCCGAGAGCGCGGCGTCCGCGCGTGGCGGGAACGCACGTGCTTCCAGCATTTGCTGCAGCCCGGCCCACAACGAGAGCTCGTGGGTCAACGCGAACTGTTCGATCTGCTCGACCGTGGTGCGGCCGATGCCCCGGGCCGGCGTGTTGATCACGCGCAGCAGGCTGATAGAGTCCTGGGGGCTCACCAGAACCTTCAAGTACGAGAGGATGTCCTTGACCTCGGCGCGCTGGTAAAAGCTGAAGCCGCCGACCACGACATATTTGCGCCCGTAGCGGCGTAGCGCCTCTTCAATCTGGCGCGACTGGGCATTGGTGCGGTAGAGGACCGCTACACGATCCTTGGGGTCTTGCGACAGACGGGCTTCGATGGTATCGGCGATGAAGAGCGCCTCGTTCTCGGCATCGGGCGCTTCATAAAGGGTGATCTTTTCGCCCGCGCCGGATTCGGTCCACAGCCATTTGCCGATACGCTCGGTATTGTGCGCCACCACGGCGCTCGCGGCGTCCAGGATGGTCTTCGTGGAGCGGTAGTTCTGCTCCAGGCGGATCGTGACCGCCCCGGGGAAATCACGCTCGAAGTCCAGAATATTGCGAATATTCGCGCCGCGCCACCCGTAAATGGACTGGTCTTCGTCGCCCACCACGCAGACATTCCCGCGGTCCCTAGTGAGCAAACGCATCAACTCGTACTGGCTGCGATTGGTGTCCTGATATTCGTCGACCATGACGAACTCGTAGCGTTGGTTAAGGCGATCGCGAGTGGGAACGTCGTGGGTCAGCAGGCGCACGGCTTCGAGCAGCAAATCGTCGAAATCGAGCGCGTTGGATTCAAGCAGCCGGGCCTGGTATCGTTCGTAAACCACAGCCAGGCGCTCGGTAATTGGATCCATGGCCGCGCGCGCAAGATCGTCAGGCGTTTCCTTATGGCTCTTAGCGTGGCTTATTCGCGACAGTGCCGCGCGGTGCTGCATGAATTTGTCGTCGAGGCCGAGTTGCTTGTAAACGGTCTTGAGGATCGACAACTGATCGTCGTCGTCGTAGATGTTGAAGCGGGTGGTGAAGCCGGGACGCAGTGTGGCCAGCGGCGCTCCCTCTCGTCGCAGCAGGCGTACGCAAAAGGAGTGAAACGTCGAGACCGTGGGGCCGCTGCCGGCGGCAACTCCCGACAGGAGGCTGTGGACCCGATCGCGCATCTCACCGGCGGCCTTGTTGGTGAAAGTAACGGCCAGCACGGCCCAGCCGGGGACCCGATGGGCGCTCACCAGGTGGGCGATCCGGTGGGTAATCACTCGGGTCTTGCCGCTCCCCGCGCCAGCCAGTATCAGGAGCGGACCTTCCACGTGCTGAACCGCCTCAGCCTGCCGGGGGTTCAGGCCCTCTAGAAAATCCATGAAACAGCGATTTTAGCACGGCGCCCTATCCGCCCTTGTGCTGCCGTGGGTTAACGAAGTCTTGGGTGCGCACGCAATGATGGTACTAGTACTAAGACTGGCCATGGGAGCATCAGTCGCCAAGCCCCGAAATACTTGTCCGGCCCCCCCTTTTGGGCATTGCGGGCGGTCCGCTAACGAGGCAAGCTGTTGTAACCTAACAATGAATCGGTGCGCCTTTCTGAGTGGACAGGTTTTGTATTCGAGTGCCGCCGGGCACGGTGCCTTAGAGTCTGGCGGTAGCCGTGTTGATTGACTTCGAACTCATCGAGCGGGCTCGAAGTGGTGACGATTCTGCCTTTAACCAGGTTGTTCAGGCATATCGCAAGCGGATTTTAGGAACGATTGCGCGTCTGATCGGGAGGCCCGAGGACGTGGAGGATGTTGGGCAGGAAGTTTTCCTGCGGCTCTATTTTTCGCTGGATCAGCTGCGGACGGCGGAGGTTTTTGAGCCGTGGCTGTACCGGCTGACGGTCAATGCGGCGTTCGACTATTTGAGACGCCAGCGGCGCCGGCAGGAAAGCCGGATGTCCGATCTGAGTGAGCAGCAGGTGATGTTGGCGGATGCGGCGGCAGGCGGAAAGCGTCGCGATGAGGAGCAGCGGCGAACGCGGGTTCGCGAGTTGGCGCAATCGCTGTTAGCCAGAGTTTCGGAGGAAGACCGGATTCTGTTAACTTTGAAGGAAGTAGAAGGGCTCACTCTCAAGGAACTCGAGAAGATTTATCGGGTAAATGAGAATGCGCTGAAAGTCAGGCTGTTTCGAGCCCGGCAACGGGTGCTGAAGGCCTACGAGGCCGGAGGCGGCTGACACCGTTGGAGGTGTAAGATGGATCGCATGGACGACAAGCTCGACGCTCTGTGGGCTGAGTACCGTGACGCGTGTCCTGACCCGGAACCGAGCACGGAATTCATGCCCAGGCTGTGGCGGCGCATCGACGGGCGGCGCTCCGGGACAACCTCGATCTTCCGGCGCCTGGCGCAGGTGTGCATGATGGCCGCGGTGGCCCTCACGATCCTGATGGCAGTGGTGATTCCGCAACTACAGCGCCTGCCGGTGTATACCGCCAGCTACGTGGATGTCTTGACGGCCGATCCCCTCAATACCTATGTCGATATCCTAAACGGTGACATCCGATGAAGCTCTCGCGGAGCGCGATCGCGATGTACGTCGGACTGGTGTTCGCGAGCGGAGCCGTCCTGGGCGCGTTCGGGCAACGGCTCTACACCGTATCGACCACCGTGAGCGCCAAGAACCCTCCTCGGAATGCGGAGGAATTTCGCAAGCGAGTTGTCGCCGAAATGCAGTCCCGTCTTAAGCTCACCGATCCACAGGTGGCGAGGCTCAATGAAATCATGGATGAGACGCGCGCCAGCGTCGAGGAAACCCGGCACAAGATGAGGCCCGCGTTCCAGGCGATCCACGAAGAAGAAATCGACAAAGTTCGCGCGATGCTCACGCCTGAGCAAAAGATCGAGCACGCGAAAATGGTCAAAGAGCTCAAAGAGCGGCAAAAGCAAACCGGCCGTTCGCCGGGCCCGGGTTTCTAGACTTTCGAAAAAACCGCGCCACTTGGCTCCGGCGTGTCCGCGTTAGGAGCGGTCTAAGATCCGGTCCAGCGCTTGATCGTCTCCACCAGATCCTCGGATCGAATTGGCTTCGAGAGATAGTCGTCCATCCCCGCCAGAAGGCACTGCTCGCGATCCCCCTCCATAGCGTGCGCAGTCAACGCGACCATGGGTGTGCGGCGGTTGGACGGTTCTTCCAGCCTTCGGATCGCGGCGGCGGCCTCCAGCCCACTCATATTTGGCATCTGAATATCCATCAAAATGAGGTCGACTGCCTGGCTTGAAAACACGCCAATTGCCTCGAAGCCGTCCGCGGCAATCAGCACCGAGTGACCGTGCCTCCTTAAGATCATGGTCGCGAGCGTTCTGTTATTCGAGTCGTCATCCACCACCAGAATGTTCAGCCCTCTTCCGGTTGGGGAATTCTCCGCGGGCCTTTTGCCGCCAGTCTGCGGCGCATCCGCTGCCACACCCAACACCTGGACGATCGCGTCCAACAATACAGACGCGGCCACCGGTTTTGTCAGGTGCGCCGAGACGCCCAGCTCCTCGCTCTGCGCCGAACTCATTTGCCATCCCACCGAACTGAGCAGAATGATCTGGGGCGGCGCGGGCGAAGACTGCTCCTTGAGGCGGCGCAATAATTCCAGGCCGTCCATGCCGGGCATTTGAACGTCAACTAGTGCCAGGTCGAACGGCCTTGCGCTCAGGATCTCCAGGGCCTGAACACCGCTTGCGGCCGCCACGGGGCTCATTCTCCAGCGTGTCAGCATCTCAACCAGGATTTTCCGATTGGTCGAATTGTCATCCACCACCAGTACGGGCGCCCCTGTCAGGTTTTCAATGTCCGCCTGCATCGGAGGGGGTTTGGTCCCGGCGACCCGGCCAAAGCGAGCGGTGAAATGGAACGAGCTCCCCTGGTCCGGCTGGCTTTCGACCCAAATCCTGCCCCCCATCAGGTTCACCAGGTTCGAGCTGATGGCGAGACCCAGGCCGGTGCCGCCGTACCGCCGTGTGCTCGACCCGTCCGCCTGCACGAACGCGTCAAAAATGCTCGCGTGTTTGTCTGCGGGAATCCCGATTCCCGTGTCAGCCACCACGAAATGCAGCACCGTTTCATCCTCGCCGGCCGATTCCACGCTCGCCCGAACCGCTACTTCCCCGGTCTCGGTAAACTTGATTCCATTCCCGATGAGGTTCACGAGTACCTGACGAAGACTGTTGGGATCGCCCGTGATCGCTTCCGGCACGCCGGACTCGACTTGGCAGGTCAGCTCGAGCCCCTTCTCGTGAGCCGCCAATGCCAGAGCCTTGACGGTCAGTCCAAGCAGGTCTTCGAGGTCAAACTCGACGTTCTCAAGAATTACCTTGTGGGCCTCTAACTTAGAGAAGTTCAGAATGTCGTTAATAATGTTGAGAAGGGAATCGGCGGAGCCCTTGGCGATTTCCAGGAACTCGCGCTGCTCCGGCGTCAGGTCCGAATCCAGAACCAGTTCGGTCATCCCCAGGATGCCGTTCATCGGAGTTCGGATCTCGTGACTCATGTTGGCGAGGAACTCGCTCTTCAGTCGCGCCATCTCTTCCGCCTTGTCCTTGGCGACGCGCAACTCTGCGTTGGTTGCTTCCAGCTCCGCCGTCCGTTTCGCGACCTCTCCTTCCAAAAGGAGCCGATGTAGCTCCTGCCTCGTGTCCCGCTCCGCCAGGCGCGCGTTTTCGTCCTCGAGCAGGCTCTTGGCGATGGCGCTGCCCATCTATTCGCCGATGAACGAAATCGAGGCGATTTCGTCATGCGTATGCGCGTGCTGCTCCCGATGATGAACATTGATGACGCCGATGGTCTTGCCCTTGGTCACCAGAGGTACGGACAGGAAGGCCTCATAGGTGTCCTCGACCAGCGTGGAAAAGCTCTTGAAGCGCGGATCGGCGGATGCCCTCGCATCCAGGGCCACCGGGGACTGGTGCTCGGCTACCCAACCTGTCACGCCTTCGCCCAACTTCATCCTCAGATTCCCGATGTCCTGAGTGCGCGGAACCTGCGAGGCGCGCAGCACGAACTCGCCCGATTCGGTCTCCATTAGATATACGAGGCACGCGTCGCAACCCGACACTTGCGCGGTCAGCCCCACGATCTGGCCCAGCATCTCGTCCAGCGATAATTCAGAATTGACAATCTTGCTCACCCGATGCAGAAGGGAGAGCGGTTCGAAGTCGGCCGCCATGTACGAGCGTAAGACCTGGAGCCGGGAGTGGTCCAATCAATACTTTCTATCGACTCAATCACTCATGCCCGGATCAAATTCAGTAAGCTGATAGACGATGCGTTGCATTGTTACAGCGGCATTTCTTCTCGCGGTGATTCCAGGCCGGCTCCCGGCGCAGTGGCCGAACCATCCTACGGCCGGAGTTCCCAGAACGCCAGGCGGGCAGCCGAATCTCGAAGGCCCCGTACCCAGGACGGCCGACGGAAAGCCCGATCTTTCGGGAATCTGGGCGTTCCTTGGGAACCGCGGTCCGCGGCCCACTCCACCTCCCGACGTGGGAGCATCGCTCGGCCTCGGCCCTACCGCTCCCGGACTGAATCAGTTCTTCAACATTGGCTCGACGCTCAAGGACGGCCTGCCGTTCCAACCCTGGGCGGCGGAGCTAAGGAAACGGCGCGCCGCGGAAAACAACAAAGAGAATCCCGACGCTCACTGCCTGCCGATCGGCCTGATGCAACTTCACACCCATCCCCAGCCGAGAAAAATCATCCAGACCCCCGGCGTGATCCTGATTCTCTACGAGGCGAACGACGGGATCCGGCAGATCTTCACCGACGGACGCCCCTTGCCCCGCGGCAACCCGCAACCGTGGTGGTACGGCTACTCAGTAGGAAAGTGGGACGGCGACACTCTAGTCGTGGAGACGACCGGTTTTCGCGACGACGTGTGGCTGGATGTCGAGGGCAGCCCCTTAACCGAAGCCGGAAAAATGACTGAGCGGATCCGGCGAGTCAACTACGGAAGCATGGAAACCGAGATCACCGTCGACGACCCGAAAGCATACACGAAGCCGTGGACCGTCAACGTGAGCCACCGCATCATGCTCGACACCGATCTGATCGAGTTCGTGTGCGGGGAAAACGAAAAGGACGTGCCGCATCTGACGGGCAAGTAAAGCCACGAATGCACACGAATCCGTACTACTAAAGCCCGAAATCTTCTTGGGCTGCGGAGCTTGGACGGCCTGCATTTCCGCCAGAACCCCGCCCTGAGAAGCTGTAAGGAATTGTCCTCTTTTGTCCTCTCAACCCGCTCCCTTACGGTCGCGGTTCGGTAAGCGGCTGATAGCGCAGGGTGCCGATACCGAACCGCGACAGTAATGGAGCGGGCTGAACGAATT
>JBGPHB010000113.1:0-8909 GCA_041484155.1 Bryobacteraceae bacterium | reverse complement strand
GACGCTGGTGATTATCTTTGCGCTGCTGGTCGTCGCGTTCAAGTCGGTGGCCGAGAGTTTCGTAATCATGTTGTCCGTGCCGTTCGCCATGGTGGGAGGAGTGTTTCTCCAATGGATGCTCGGCTACTCGATGACAACGGCTGTGATCGTCGGTTACATCTCGCTGTTTGCCGTCGCGGTCCAGACCGGCATCATCATGATCATCTTCATCAATGAAGCTCTCGCCCATAGGACCGACGGTCAGTCCTATGTCGAGGCGGTGATTGACGGCTCGGCCGCGCGCCTGCGGCCAAAGTTGATGACCGTCGGAGCGATCGTGTTTTCGCTGCTACCGGTTCTCCTGTCGACCGGAACTGGAATGGAAATCCTGAAGCCCATCGCCGCTCCCAGTATCGGAGGAATGATCAGCTCGAGCATTCACGTTCTGTTCATGACTCCGTGCCTGGTCGTGATCGGCGAGGATCTGCGCCGCTCCGGAGTCCTGTCCCGATTGCAAAGATTTCGTTTCTACGGAGTCGTTCGGCCTAGGGGATCCAAACCGGGCTCTTTGACCGGGATATCGAAATGAGTGGTGTTGACTACTCCGTGTCTCTGAAATTGGACCCAGATCCGATACATCCGTGGGCGCGGGAAAACGAGGTTGAACTGAACCTGCGGTCCTCCATCGGCAAGGAACGGATGGGTGTGCATCAGGTCGATGAGATCGTCGCTCGCGGCCAACATGTGACCCCAGGCTCCGAGATATTTCTCAAAACCGTACGCAGGACTCAGGCTGAATTGGATCCTCGTAGTGAGGCCGGCGACCGGCTCGGAGGGAACTGTCGAGACCTCAACTTTCAGGTTTTCGGCATTCTTGGTCGCGTAGTCGCGCGGCAAAGGAGCGAACGGCGGCTCAGGTCCGGCGACAAAAACCGTCTTGGAGATGAGTTGGGGAGTCGCGGCTTCAGGATAAAAATCGCCCAGGATACGGTACATCCCCGGCTTCGGAAATGTAATGTCGTAGTTGAAGGAGTCGTTCTCCCAGGTCGGATGATCGTGAACGAAAAACTGAAGATCCCGGCTTACGATGAACGCGTGAAAGAGCTTTTCGTGGACGATCGTAAATTTCGTCACTGGATTGTCTTTCCACGGGTCATGCACATCGAACCGAAGGTGGGCTTTTTCGTGCGGCTTCGGCGGCCGTGGAGTGACGGTGAGATCAAGATGATATTCCACCGGATCGGGAATCCCCGCAACCAATTTCATTCCGCAGCGGGGGCACATGCCGGGACCGTTGGAGCGAATGTTTCGATCCATCGGACAGGAGTAGACCAAGTCCTTCTTGGGGTCGGGAATCGCCGCGACCTGAGTCCACGCCAGGCTCATGCAGAGGAGAACCACCGCCAAGCCTGCCGCTCGCATGCTTCTATTGTAGCTTTCATGGCTGTATTCCTATTTGGCCTCAGCCCGCCATGCCACTCGCATGACATTGGGTCTACTCCCACCACCTGGAACCGCGAAATCTCCCGCGTATTCTACGAGCGGTGCGTCTCCTGTCACCACGAAGGAGGATCTGCCTTTTCGCTGATGACCTATCAGGAAGCGCAGCCGCGCGCTGTCGCCATCAAGGAGGCCGTGCTGTCGCGCCGTATGCCCCCTTGGGGCGCCGTGAAGGGATTCGGAGATTTTGAGAACGATCAGGGGCTCACACAAGAGGAAGTGGAGTTGATCGCCGACTGGGTCGAGGGAGACACGGTCAAGGGCAACAACCCGAACGCACTGCCGAAGGCGCCAAAGTTTGCGAAGCCCTCCGAATTCAAGGCCCCGAAGAAGGGGATCGTCGTACAAGGGGATCTGACACTCAAGCGCGCGCTCACGCTTGACGGGCTCCTGCCAGAAACGGTGCCCGAGGGAACATCCATGCAAATCGTGGCCGCTCTCCCCGATGGCGATGTGCAGCCACTGGTGTGGCTTTATGAATACAAGGCAAATTATCGGCATCCATTCCTCTTTCGCAAGCCGCTCGACCTTCCGTCCGGGACCGTGATCCGTGGTGCTCCGATGTACGCCAAGATCGTTCTAATCCCGGGGAAAAAGGCAAAGACTCGTTGGAGAGAGGCACGAACAAACCAACGAGATATCGTAAGATAGGAGACCGAGACATGATCAGAGAGACCTCATTGTTGCTACTGCTCGCCGTGGCTGTGCCAGGGTTCGGACAGGCAACCAAGGCAGACCCGGTCGCGAATCCGGCAGGCCCGGGAAGCTTGCAGCCGAACTGGTCCACGACCAAGGACGGAAACCCGCTGCTGAGCTGGATTGAAAAGGCGAAGGACGGCTCCTATAGCCTCAAATACGCGATCCACAGTGCGTCGGGCTGGTCGGAGGCCCGCACGGTAGCCGCGCATCGGCGCTTCTTCCGGCATCCAGCCGAGGCGCCGGGAATGATTTCCCTGAGCGACGGGACCTTGCTGGCCCATTGGGTCGAGAACCCCAGCGAAGACAGCGAGGCTGAATTCCTGCACGTTTCCGCATCGCACGACGGCGTGAAATGGTCCACGCCGGTGATGGCACATAAAGACCGGAGCCAGGTCCAACACGGCTTGGCGTCCATGGTCGCCAGCGGCGATCGCGAAGCCTCCTTGATTTGGCTGGAGGCGCTCAAGGGCGAAGACGCGCCGGTGACCATGAAACGAACCGTGATCAACGCCGAGGGCTCGGTGGTCAAAGAGGAGAGCCTGGATCCGGATGTATGCGGCTGCTGCCCCACCGCCATCGTCAAGACCGCGCGCGGGCTGCTGATCGCCTACCGCGACCACACCCCCGAAGACATTCGCGACATCTCCACCATTCGTTTTGAGAACGGCAAGTGGACGGCGTCGAAGAACTTGAACCCGGACAAGTGGCAAATCAACTCTTGTCCGACCAACGCCGCTGCCGTGGACGCCAAAGGGGACCGGATCGCCGTCGCGTGGTTTACGGGGGCCCAAGAAAAGCCTCGGGCGCAGATTGCGTTTTCCAGTGACGGCGGCTCCACGTTCGGCAAGCCCACCGTGGTGAGCACCGGAACCGCTTACGGCTACGTCGCCACCGCCATTGACGATGGAGGCGGTACGTACGTATCGTGGCTGGAGCAGGGCGGCGGCGGCGCGCGCGTTCTGGTTCGTTCCATCGCGAGCAACGGCACGGCGGGACCGGTGCTCCAGGTAGCGCAAGGGTCGCGGCAGAGCCTCGGCTATCCGCGGCTGTCGCACAAAGGCAGCGAGACCTGGATTGCGTGGGGCGGTGCAAAGGTGCAAACCGCGCGGTTGATCAAATGAGCCGGGGGACGGAGAAGTGGCAGGCGAAACCGCCTGCCCCACCACAATTCAAGAATCTGCGAGCGTGGGTGGGGCAGGCCGTCGGCCTGCCAATGGCTTTTCTGTTGTGGAGCGGAATCGCTCTGGCGCACGGCGTCGCCGGGAAAGACGCGCTCTTCCTGAAGCAAGTGACGGGCTACGATCATCTGCTGTTTCTATTCGGCGTGATCTTCTTCCTGTACCGCTTGAAGGATGTGGCCGCGTACGTGACCTGCTTCGCGATCGGACACAGCGTGACGCTGCTGACGGGCGTGTTGTCGGGCATTCACGTGAATTCGTTCCTGGTCGACGCGCTGATCGGCCTGTCGGTAGCGTATAAGGCGTTCGACTGGCGCTGTCGCTGATCCTGGTGGTGATGATCCGCTGGCGGAACACCACCAGCTTCATGCGGCACGCGGTGCTGGCGAACGTGGTTCTGATGACCGCCGGCTTCGTGCTGATGGGTTGTCAGTTGGCGGGATACGCAACCCAGAGAGGCGTATGAATCCAGCCCTGCAACTTCCTTCGGCGGAATTTCACATCGACCCGACCCGGCTCGGCCAGAGGATGGGTTTGATGGCTTTGTCGAAACCGGCGGTTGTAGATACTCCGGCGAACACGGCGCTCGCGGCCGACCCCGCGCCCGGCAAACCCGCTCGATCCTAATCCGATCACGTTCCGCAGTGACGACATCAACATTCCGCTCAAGCCGGATGGTGAACTCGAATACAAAGTGAAGATGCAGCCCGGCGGAAACCCTGGTGTATTCGTGGTCCGTGAACAAAGGGATGGTGTATTACGATTTCCACGGCGAGCGGCCGGAGGATCCGGAACACGCGCAAAGTTATGGGGAAGGCACCGGCACACAGGCGCATGGATCGCTAATCGTGCCGTTCGCCGGGATCCACGGCTGGTTTCTGCAAAACCAGGAGGGCGAGCCAGTGGTAGTGCGCCTCAGAATGAGCGGATTCTACGAACTCCGAGAGGCTCCTAAAGAATAGGAGCAGGCGTGTATACTAGGTGTTCCCACATGCTTGGAGGGAGAACCATGAATCACAAAATCACAGCGGGCCTCGCTGCGTGTCTACTGCTAGCGGCGGCGGCCTACGCTCAGGGTCCACCCCCGGCCGGGCCCCCACCGACTCCTAAGGCGGGCGCTCCGATCGATCTGACGGGCTACTGGGTGTCGGTGGTCACAGAGGACTGGCGCTATCGCATGGTCACTCCGGCCAAGGGCGATTATGCCAGCGTTCCGCTCAACCCGGAGGGTCGTAAAACGGCGGATACCTGGGATCCGGCGAAGGACGAGGCGGCCGGCGCTCAGTGCAAATCCTACGGCGCCGCCGCCGTGATGCGCGTGCCCGGGCGCGTGCACCTCACCTGGGCGGACGATAATACTCTGGAGATCGATACGGACGCCGGGACGCAGAAACGCACGTTCCATTTTGGAGCTTGGAAATCCGCGGGCGGAGAACCGCAGTGGCAGGGAGACTCCGTCGCCCTGTGGGAAGTGGCGGGAGGAGGTCGCGGTGGTCGAGGTGGACCGCCCCAGGGCGGTTCCCTGAAAGTAGTCACCACGCATCTGCGCCCGGGATACTTGCGCAAGAACGGCGTGCCGTATAGCGGGAACGCAACCCTGACGGAGTACTACAGCCGCACCAATGAGCCGA
The DNA here is from genome assembly GCA_041484155.1 of Bryobacteraceae bacterium. Taxonomy (GTDB): domain Bacteria; phylum Acidobacteriota; class Terriglobia; order Bryobacterales; family Bryobacteraceae; genus Palsa-187. The sequence goes on along the minus strand of JBGPHB010000113.1, from coordinate 3,922 downwards.
ACGGCGATTCCTGGCTGATTGTAACGACCATCGTCGACGACCCGCAGTATCTGAACCAGCCCTTCATCACCAGCACGCACTTCAAGAAGCAAGCCGACGCATCGGGGTGGAACCCATCGCCCTGTACTGCGAAATAGCAAATGAATCTAGCTCATATACACCTTTTATTGAATCATTTTCCGAGCATTGGGACGATTATTGGGATCGGTTTGTTCCTTTTTTCTCTGCTTGGAAAAAGCGACGATCTGAAACGAGCCAGCTTTGTCATTTTCGTGGGTATTGCTCTGATTACGATTCCAACGTATATGACGGGCAGTGCCGCCCAGGAAGCGCTGTGTATGTGGCCCCCCAACACCGCCCCTACCACGCCTTGCACCGTTCCCGGAATATCGCAAGCCGTGATTCAAACCCATGAGGGCGCGGCCCTGCTGGCATTCGCGTTCATGCAGATGACGGGCGCCTTCGCCTGGCTCGGGCTGTGGCAGTTTCGCCGGATGGCGCGTCCGCCAGTCTGGAACTTGACCGTCATCCTGCTGCTTTCGATGATCACGTTGGGTCTCGTGACAAGGGCCGCGAACATAGGTGGTGAAATCCGCCACCCGGAAATCCTCTCCGTGCCTGGAACTCCAACCACTGGAGAACCCCTGGGCCGCGAACTGGGTGCGTTCGTATTGGATACCAGTTGGATGTGGCCGACGTGCGAGACCCTGCATTTCATCGGACTGTCTCTCTTGATCGGCGTGGTGTTGCTGATTGACTTGCGCATGTTGGGAGTGATGAAGAACGTGTCATTTCCCGTATTGCACCGGTTGTTGCCGTGGGGGATTCTGGGATTCGGAATCAACGTCATTACCGGCATGTGGTTCTTCATGGGATCTCCGGGACAGTACACGCAAAACGTGGCTTTCCAGTGGAAGATTGTGTTAGTGCTGGTGGCGGGGGCGAACGCCCTCTACTTTACGGTGTTCGACGAGGCCTGGGCTTTGGGGCCCGGAGACGATGCGCCCCTGACCGCCAAGGTGGCCGCGGTGTCCGCGATCCTCCTGTGGGTTGGAATCATGTATTGCGGCAGCATGTTGCCTTTCATAGGGAATTCCTTCTGACACATTCCGTTCGAGGTGCAGAATGCCTTTAGGTCTGGCGGTAGTCCTGGCTGTGCTCGGCGTCACCGCCGTGGTAGGAGCGGTAGGTTATCTGATTGATAAGAGCGCGGAGCGTCACGACAAATGATGGATTTTTTTCTCAGGCTCGAGCAAATGCAGTTCAGCGTCTGGGTACGCGAATCCAGTTCCATCTGGGCCTTCCCGACGTTTCTTTTCATGCACACCCTGGGCATGTCGATCGTGGCGGGCCTCAGCGCCATGATCGACCTTGTGCTTTTGGGTTTTTGGCCCAAGACGGCCATCAAGCCCCTGGAGCGGCTCTACCCGCTGATGTGGCTGGGGTTCTGGATCAATGCGGTAACCGGCACGATTTTGCTGATCGCGGATGCGGCTACCAAGCTCGCCAACCCGGACTTCTACGTCAAGATGGTTTTCATTTTTGTCGGAGTGGCGGTCCTCTACGTGATGCGGAAAAAGGTATTCGGAGATCCGCAACTGGACAAGGCGCCAGTCTCGGGCAGTATGAAGGGCCTGGCCTGGGCGTCGCTGATTTGCTGGTTCGGCGCAATCATCGCCGGCCGCCTGCTGGCCTATCTAGGCCCGGTTTCGGGACTCAAAGGCGTCAGCAATCATTAGCAGGGTGGGCCCCCTGGTCGCGCCATATACGAACTGTTAGTATAGATGTACGAATGCTTCGTACATCACCCTTGCTCGACGGACTGCTCACTAAGGTCAAGCAGCAGGTGCTTGCCGCAACACTTCTACAGCCCGACCGCCCCTGGTATCTTCACGAACTCGCGCGACACCTCCGGGTACCCGTTTCCAGTGTCCAACACGAACTGGGCGTCTTCGTCGCCGCCGGCCTGCTGACTCGCCGCGCGGACGGAAACCGGGTCTACTACCAGGCGGACCGCGCCTGTCCCATCTCTCGGCCGCTTTCTGAAATTCTTTGGAAGACTACCGGACTCGCTGACCTTGTTCGAGACGCATTGAAACCTCTGGCTGCGAAGATCGACGTGGCGTTCATCTACGGCTCCGTTGCCGCCGAGGAGGAACACGCTTCGAGCGACGTGGATCTCATGATCGTTGGCCGCGCCGCGCTCTCGGAGATCGCGGCTGTCCTGCCGCCGATTGAAGACCGCATCGGGCGCAGCATCAATCCGACGGTGTACACTACCCAGGAGTTCCTTAGGAAGCTAAAAGCGGGTCATCACTTCCTGACGTCGGTGCTCGATAAGGAGCTTCTTTTCGTCCATGGAACCGCCGACCACTTGGCAAAGCTTACTGGCCGCCCACCAGGTCCGCCCTCACAAGACCGAGCTGTCAGAGCTCCGCGACCTGCGAGCCGTCGTTGAGCGAGACCTAAGGGACGCCAAAGTCTCAGCGCTCTCCGCCGACCGCCGCTTCGCCACCGCATATAATGCGGTCCTGCAACTCACGAAGATGGTGATCGCGTGTGAAGGATACCGAGTTGTGGGGCTCGGTCATCATCAGACGACGTTCAGGGTGCTGGAGCTGGTGATGGGCTCTCAAGTCTCCGCCCTCGTCCCCTACTTTGATGTCTGCCGCCGCAAGCGGAACAACGTTGACTACGACGCTGCAAATGTTGCAACCAAATCTGAGGCGGATGATCTGGTAAAGAAAGCCGAGGATTTCGAAGAGCTGGTAGAAGCGTGGATCAGCAAGAAACATCCGCCGTACGGAAGCTAGCTAGAGGTTGGAACCCAATTCCATTCACCAAAAAACTCGCGAGTCCGGTAACGTGTTGGCGTCCCCAGGGGGATTCGAACCCCCGTTACCGCCGTGAAAGGGCGATGTCCTAGGCCGGGCTAGACGATGGGGACCTTGCGGAATGCCGACTTCACTACTGTAGCAGCTACAGCGTCATTAGATACGCGACCACGTTAGTGCGCTCTTCGTCGCTCAACAGGTCGGCGTAGGCGGGCATGCCGTTACCGCCAGTGCCGATGAACGAGCGGACGTTCTCCTCGGTGGGCTTCTTGCCGTTCTTGAGCTTCTCGTGCTTGGAAAGCCCCTTCAGACCGGGCCCCACCTTGGTTTCCTCGCTATCGCCGTTATGGCAGACCGAGCACTGCTCGTCGAAGATCATCTTGCCTTTTTCCGCGTCGCCCTTCTTCTGGGCGGATATCGTCGTTCCCGTCAGCAGCAGCAGGCCAAAGCAGGCGGCTGCGATCAAGCTCTTCTTCATGTGCTGTCCTCGCAAACAAGTCGTGAAGTTCATCCTTTATAGTTTACAATCTCCGATATGGCTATCCAAACCGGCGACCGCGCGCCCGAGATCCGCACCGGGGCGTTTCAACTCTCCAAGCTGCGCGGCAAGCGCGTGGTGATCTTTTTCTACCCCAAGTCCGATACGCCCGGCTGTACCAAGGAAGCGTGCGAGTTTCGCGACGCCTCCAAGAAGTTTTCGAAGCACGATGCCGAGATCGTCGGGATCTCGCCGGATAAGCCGGAGGCGCAGGCCAAGTTCGCCACCAAGTACAAACTGCCGTATACCTTCGTGGCCGATCCGGACCACGCCATCGCCGAAGCTTACGGAGTCTGGAAAGAGAAGAGCATGTACGGACGCAAGTACATGGGTATCGAGCGGACTACGTTCCTGATTGGCGAGGACGGGAAGATCGCCAGGATTTTCCCCAAGGTCAAGCCGGAGGGACACGCGGCAGAGGTTCTGGAGGCGCTGGTCACTTAGACCCGTAATGAAATAGCCTTACCATCTTGACGTGGCGCACGCACTTTTGCGTGCCACGTCCGCACTCTTGCGGACGCTTGGCCGTGCGTTCACACGAGTGTGAACG
>JBGPHB010000112.1:0-8935 GCA_041484155.1 Bryobacteraceae bacterium | reverse complement strand
GGAAGAGGAGCTAAACCGCAACTTGTTCGGGTCGTACTGCCAAAGCCCGAAATCTTCGCAGCCTGCGAAGAACGGAACCCCGCCCGTCCGAAGGTGTAAGGAATTCGTTCAGCCCGCTCCCTTACGGTCGCGGTTCGGTATCGGCACCCTGCGCGATCAGCCGCTTACCGAACCGCGACCGTAAGTGAGCGGGTTGAGAGGACAAAGGAGGACAATTCCTTACGGCTTCTCAGGGCGGGGTTCCGCTGGTTGCGGCTATGCTGCGCGGCTAACTAAGAAGCGTTTTGTCGAGTGTCTGCGGTTTCCGGTGATTCCGTTTCCTTGCGGTTGTGAGCATTCAGGGCCAAAAGGCTTTCTGTTGCGCCAGTAACTTGGCGGTCCTTCCGGCCCTCTGCAATCGCCAGCAAGAGTTTGGCAGTAGCCGCGTCGTCTGGATATAGCGCCTCCCCCACAGCGAATCGAGTTATCCGGTTACCGATCAACGGCTGAAACGCGCTCAAGACCCCGGCATGCAGCGCTTCGATCTTGTGGCTGATGTCCTCCCGCTTCATTCCGGGAAGAATCAAACTGAAACTGTCTTCTCCGATTCGGGCGACGTGATCGTACTCACGGCAACCATCTCTTAGGTATTTGGCGAGCGAACTCAGCACCCCTCTTTCATCCTGATGATCTAGTCCCGGCCCCTGGGAGTTCACGCCGGAAAACTGCGCAACGATAATGGCCAGGTGCTGCCTTTGCCGTTTGGCACGCGTCAGCTCAACGTCGAGCACTTGCATCATGGCCCCCAAAGTCGGGAGCCCGGTCATCTGATCTATGTTCGCCCGATCTTGTATCTCCTTCACCTTTATCGCGTTCTCAATCGCGGTGCCGATCCTCGGCGCGAGGTCGGTGAGAATGCGCAGGTGATCTCGGGCGAAAGAATCTTGATCCCGCCGGTAAAACGCGAGCACTCCCACCAAACCGCCATTGCTTTTGAACGGCACTGCGAGGGCGGCTTGAAGAGCGTTGTCTTCGACACAGTGGAATCCCTGGTCCACGGTCGGCGTTCCGTTTACAATGGCTTGTTGGTTTTGGGCGACCCAACCGACGCAGCCTTCGCCCACGCGGATTTCCAGCGAATTGAGCATCTCTTTGTTTTCGCCCGCCGAATATTGTGAAACCAGAGTGTCCCCCTGCGCAATGAATATCGCCATGGAGTCATAAGGAATGATGGGTCGCAACTCGTTTTCCACGCGTTGCAGGAGCTCACCGAGATCGAGGGATGAAATCAATCCTTCCGTGAGGGCGAGCACCATTTTCTGTTCTCGGCCAACCGCGGCGATGCTGCTTACGAAGTCGTCGGCGCCAGCCGGCGAGCCGGTCATTCCCCACAAATCGAGGCCGGCGTCCGGGGCGCTGCCGCGATCGACTTTCACGTTCTTCGATAACGCGGCGCCTTGTTGCGTGATTGCTCTCGCGGTTTGTTCAAGTTCGCGATATCTCTTCTGGAGAACCCGTACTACGGTCGGATCCAGGCTCTTTCCAGCCTCTTCCTCGACCCGTTTCATGGCGTCTTCCAGAGGCAGCGCGCGACGGTACTCGCGGTCCGAAGCGAGCGCATCAAGATAATCTACGGCCGTCAGGATCCGGGCGCCAATCGGGATGTCTTCTCCGCTCAAGCCAAAGGGATAACCAGATCCGTCCCATTTTTCGTGGTGTGCGCGCACGATCGGAGCCACTGGGTAGGGAAACTGAACCTGCTCTATGATTTCTGCTCCGACAATGGGATGAACCTTCATTCTGGCGAACTCTTCCGGTGTCAGCTTGCCGGGCTTCGTGAGAATGTATTCCGGAACGGCAAGTTTCCCGATATCGTGCAGCAATGCGGCAGCCTGTAATGCTTCCAATTCGTCGCCTTCCAGGCCCAGGTCCTTACCGATGCCGAAAGCGTAGACCCGCACTCTTCGCAAATGCCCGCGCGTGTTCAAATTGTCCTTCGCCTCCACTGCGAGAGCCAGTCCTTCGATGGCTCGCACGTGAAGGGCCGCCATGTTCTCGGCGTTCCGTTCCCTCATCGCAAGCTGTGACTTCTGAACACGGTAGTAGCGGTATGTGATGTAGACGGCCGGAAGGACCATCAGTGACGTTTGGAGGGAAATGCCACCGCTGCCGGCCGCCTGTAGCACGCTGGCGATGGCTGCCGACACCAGATGGTAGGGGAACAACCAGAAATAGGATTCCTTCCAAACCTGCCCGAGACGCTGTTGTTTGCTCTCCCGGCACGCGATGGCCGCGGGAAACGTGTTCGCAAAGAATAGCGCCAGCGAAACCGCCAGAAGGCGGAGGGTGGGACTCTGGATCGAATTTGGGACCAGTGACCGGTAAGCAAAATCGGCCATGGCGATCACACTCGCCATGACGCATGTACTGAGGGCGAGCTGTAATGGCAGGGAACGCGTCTGCCGATTCAAAAGGCCCTGGGATAGGACGGCTACCGCGCCGACGATGACCGCTTCCGGCAAGCTCAACTGCGAGATGCTCAGCAAGATCACTGGCAAGCTTGCGGAAAGGGACGTGCTCGCCGCACCCGAGATTTTCACTTGAAGCGAACTGCAGATGACAGAAATACTCAGGTACAGTAGGAACAGCTTGGGGTGCGGCCAGGACCAGACAGTCGCTGAGGAGATGAGTTGCAGCAGGCCGAGAGAAGCCATTACCGCAACAAGACTCTTTGTCCTCCACGACATACAGTCACTAATTCGGCTTTTTCAGGGTTGAACTTTACAATAAGCCAGACAAGTGCCTTCGATTCGGTGGCGCTAGAGCGTTTTCAGAGCTGACATGGTCCATATGCCCGCTTGCTTACGCGCGCGGTTCGGTGTCGGCTCTGTGAGCAATCAGCTACTTACAGAACCGCGACCGCCAGGGAGCGGGCTACAGCAACTCCGAAAATAGGCTTCCAAAATCCGGTGAACTCGCGTTGAATGAGACTGTTGCGGGCAGTTAAAGGGGTGACGCGGTTGGCGTAACGTGGTTCCTATTGGCTGTGCGTCGCTGTAATGATTCCCCGTGCCCTTGCCCAAGCAGGGTTTGGTGCGGATGAGAGGACTTGAACCTCCACTCCCTTGCGAGAACATGGACCTGAACCATGCGCGTCTGCCAATTCCGCCACATCCGCACGACTGAATGGGTAACTCTATTCTCCATCACACCGCCGCGGAACGCAATTCCAGAATGGCTCGCTCTCGGCCGCCACGGAACGATCAACCTCTTCCTAACGCATAGCAGACCGAAGAAGGCAGGCCAGGGCCTGCGCTACATCGCCGTAACGCAGGCCCTGGCCTGCCTTCAAGAGACACGATCCCTGAAGCTTGCAGCGTTGAAGAACAGATCCGCGGCGAGCTATTTCTTTAGCGCCGACTGCCAGTTCAACACCACCGTGAAGGGCCGTTGGGAGAAACCGCCATGGCGCCGCCCGGGATAAACGTCATCTTCTCCGAGGCGCCCACCTCGAACCGCACCGGCTGAAGATCGGGTTTGCGCCACGGCGACCATACGGCCACGGCGGCGATTGCAACCCCAGCGGCGGCCACGCTGGGCCACAACCAACGGGTCTTGGCGGGTGGCGGAGCCGCGGCCACGGGCGCGGGCGCGCTGTCGTCCACCAGCGTCATCACGTCGCCGATGTGCCGTAGGCGCTTCTGGGGATCCTTCTCCAGGCACCGTTTGAGCAGCTTTTGGATTTGCGCGGGAACCTTTTCCCACCGCGGCTCTTCCTTGATCACTGAAGCCAGGATCTCGGTAGTGGTCTCGCCGGGATGGAGCCGGGCGCCGGTGAGCATCTCGTACAGGACCACGCCGAAGGAGTAGATGTCGGCCCGCTGGTCCACCGGCTTGCCTCTGGCCTGTTCCGGCGACATGTACGCCGCCGTTCCCAGAATCATTCCCGCCTCGGTCTGGCCCATCGTGATGGTGGGAGAGTGGTCGCCCTGCACGGTCGGTGTGCCGCCCATTTTGGCGAGGCCGAAGTCGAGCACCTTCACTGTTCCGTCCGGCTTGAGATTGATGTTGCCGGGCTTAAGATCCCGGTGCGTGATTCCCTTTTCGTGCGCGGCTTCGAGTGCATCGGCGATCTGCCGGGCGATGTCGAGCGCTTCCTCCAGCGGAATCGCTCCTTCCTTGAGGCGGTCGCCGAGCGTCCGCCCGTCCACCAGCTCCATGACCAGGTAATCCGGGCCTACGTCGTAGAGATGGCAAATGTTGGGGTGATTGAGCGACGCGATCGCGCGCGCTTCCCGCTCGAAGCGCTCCGTGAACCGCTCGGCGGAAACCTTGATGGCTACGTCACGATTCAGGCGCGTGTCCCGCGCGCGGTAGACTTCTCCCATGCCGCCCTTCCCGATGGGCGCGAGGATTTCGTAGGGTCCGAGTTTGTCGCCAATGGATACGGCCACAATTGTCGAGTCAGTTTATCACGTCCAGCGTACTACTGAAGCCCGAAATCTTCGCAGGTTGCGAAGACTCGACCGCGTGCAGTTCCGAACGGAACCCCGCCCTGACGGGCGGGGCTTTGTCGTGCGTTTACAAGACCCCGCAAGCCCCGCCCGTCAGGGCGGGGTTCCGCTGGCACAAGTCTTTGGTTGCGGCTATGCTGCTCGTGGGGCGGGCAGTCTTGCCGGCAAGCCGGCTTTCTTTCGGCTGCACGAAGGCATGAAAGCCGGCCAGGACTGGCCGCCCCACGTCGAGTGTCAACACCTGGTGTTCCTGTCCCGCAATCCCCGCTGACGCACAGTGGTTAGAGCAACTATCGGAAGTTTAGAAAGGCGGAGTCGACCTCTCCGTCAACACGAATTGTCAGCCAAGCATTCGAGTTGCGCCCGGGGAATTGTCTGGGTAACTTCACCTTTATCTGATCGACACCAGCGAATTCGCCTTGAGGACTTGCGAATTCAACCGGCGCGTCCACGCCGCCGATATCCACGTGAACGTTATCCAGCGAGCTGCGGGCTCGCAAACCCGTCGCGAAAGCCACCAGCCAAACCTGGTCGGTTTCCGGACCCAAGTCGATGGGTTTCGGGACCTGTCGACCGTTCACCACATCAAAGGTCGTTTCCACGGACTGCACTCCGTCCCGCAGGCGCACTACCAGCGCCGTCAAGAATCCTTCTTCGTTCATGATGAACAGAAAGGGCGCCACTCGCTTGACCTCCAGAGGTGAGGTCCATTCGTTGCCGTCTCCCGACGCGATCGTCACCACGGCGTTGCCGATCGCCGTGTCAGCAGGGACAACATAATTAAGCTGAAGCGGGGAAACATAGTCGAGCAATGCCGGACGTTCGACGCCCGCTGCATCCTTAATTCTGACGATCGTCCCGCCAAGTTCCGTCGGCGGATTATGCGAGTCGCCCGGCAGCGTAGTGTTCGCTAATTGCGTAGCGCAGGAAACTGACGTGACGAGAGACTCCGGCGCCGCTGTCTTCGCATAAAAGTTAGCGGCTGAGAGATTTTCGAACGGAGGATCGATAGACAGACCAAAAGGGAGACTGCTGCTTTTGCCGCCGATCGTCAGGACTACGGGTTGAACCCCAGGAGGTGTCCGGGCAGGAATCCGGATTGTGACTCGATAGTAGCCGGGCGGGCCGAACCAAGTCCGAACCGACGACAGGACGTCTGCCTTTAAGCCGCCGATGGTCACAGTGGGTTTGGTCAGCGTCTCAGCGAAGGGCGGAGGAGGCGGCGCCAAGATGTCGCTCGGGACGCTGGGATCTGTGGGACCGAGTCCAAAGGCGTATAGCTCCAAAGGGCCTCCAGGTTCCGCTTTGCCCGGACACGGACGTCCGACACCGGACAAAACAGGGTTGAATTCAGGCGGCACCTGTCCGAACCCAATTGATGCAACTAACAAACCGATGGCCGCGAGTACTCGGGTCATGAAGTTGTGGGCCTCCCCTCCATGATATTGCAGAGAGTCGTTGCGGGACTCCGCCAATCCCCAGCCACGGTCGCATTCGCCTCCAGGCGTCAAAAGAGAACGACCGTGGCGGCATCCGATCCGATTTGGTGGAAAAGGTGCAAAAAATCCTTTTGCGCTGGATGCGGCGAACGGTCCGGAAGATATGGCCTGCCCTTGTTTCGGTTTCGCGCGTTGACAGTCGCGGGCATCCTCAAAGCTGCAATCGACCAGGGCCGCTTGCTTTTGGCGTCTTAATCCTATATACATTATCTGTTGCGCCTTATAGGCCCTGCCATGCCATTGCAATGTAAGCGCGAGTTCCCGGTTTCCAGCCCAATATTGACGGAGAAAACTACATGAGCCCCAATTTGCCTGCTACATTCTTGCTGAGCTCCACGGATATCCAGGTGCTCAACGATCTCGATCCCCACCTGCAGCGACTAGTGATGCGCAACAGACATGGCATCCGGAAGGTCCCCACATCGTCCACCACTGCGGAGGAAGTTGCGGTGATCGCAAAGGTCTTGAGCGCCCAACGATGGGAAGAGCTCAGCGAAGTGAAACCCGGCGCGGTTCTTCCCAGGGAAGCCGGGGCGAATTTCGAAATAGTTACGGGCCGCATTCCCGTGAGCCGGATTGAAAGCGTGCGGGCCCAGCCGTTTGTGCTAAGTCTGAAGGCCGCGCGCCGGCTACGGCCTGTTCTCGATGCCACCGTTCCGGACGTTGAAGCAGACCAACTGCCGGCGGGCGGCTCGTCCGGCGGCGGCAAAGGGGCGGTGGTTGGTATTGTCGATTTCGGCGGTGACTTTGCCCACCAGAACTTCCGCAACGCGAACGGCACTTCCCGCCTCCTGGCGATCTGGGATCAGAATGGAAGTCCTCGGCCGGATAGTCCGTTCGGATTCGGGCGGGTCTTCCGAACAGCAGAGATTAACGCCGCGTTGGGAACGCCGGACCCCTACACCACACTCGGCTACGGGCCGTCAACCGACCCTAATGGCGATCATGGAACGCATGTTATGGACATCGCGGCCGGGAACGGACGCGGATCTGGTCTCCGCGGGCTCGCGCCGGCGGCAGACATCATTTTTGTGCATGTTGCCGCCACGGACGTGCCGTTCTCCGGGTCCCAGGCCGTCGGCACCAGCTTCGGCGACTCGGTACAGTTGCTCGAAGCTTTGCAGTTCATCTTCAACGAAGCGGGCGCGCGGCCGTGCGTGATTAACGTTAGCTTGGGGACCAATGGCGGGCCACACGATGGTTTCACTCTCGTCGAAACCGGTATCGACCGGCTGATAGCCCAGGCGCCTAACCATGCAGTTTGCATCGCGGCATCTAACTCGTTTTCCGATGGCATCCATGCACAGGGCCGGGTTCCCCAGGGCGGCAGTTTCGACGTTACCTGGAGAATTGGTCAAGGCGACGTAACCGGAAATGAGCTCGACCTCTGGTACTCGGGCCGCGATCGGTTCGCGGTCGAACTGATCGCCCCAGACGGTAGCAGTTTGGTACGTGTGGAACCCGGGCAAACCCGCTCACTTACCAACAACGGGCAATTGGTCGTACTGCTTGCGAACCGGTTGAATGACCCTAACAATCACGATAACAACATCGGCGTGTTCCTCGAAGCATCACTGCCCGGCGGAGATTGGACCGTCCGGCTGCACGGGGTAACCGTAAGCGACGGATCCTTCCACGCCTGGATTGAGCGTGATGACCAGGGCCAATCCAGCTTCGCTCCACCCAACGATAATTCCATGACCATTGGATCGATTTCGTGCGGAAAGAACACCATCGTGGTGGGCTCCTACGACGCGCACAAGCCGAGCAAGCCAATCTCGTTCTTTTCAAGCTCCGGGCCTACGCGCGACGGGAAGCAAAAACCAGAAGTGTCCGCGCCCGGTCACAACGTCATGGCCGCCCGATCCCGCAGTGGCATAGGGCTCACGCGGAAGTCCGGTACCAGCATGGCGTCGCCCGCCGTTACGGGGACCGTCGCCTTAGTACTGGCGCAGGCGCTCGCGAAAGGAAAGTCGCTTTCGATCTCCGAGATTCGGTCCATCATGATCAAGACAGCGCGTAAGAATCCGCCAGCGACTAGTCCGGCGTGGGACCCGCGCTTCGGGTTCGGCCGGATCTCGGCGCTGGCAGCGGTGAACCAAGTTACGGCTTCTGCCGTTCCACCGCCAGGGACCGGCTCGGCAAGCGCCGCCGCCCCCCGCGCAAAGCAGCAGGCGTCGAAGAAAAAAGCCACCGCCGCAGGGGGACGCTCACGGAGTTAGACTTAGATCGTGAAGTTGCACTTTGACGACCTGAAGAAGCTCAAAGAAGAAACGGCTGCGGAGAGCGAGTTGGCGCCGGACCAGCGGGTCCTCGCGATCGTACGTGTTCGCGAGCCGGGTTACGTTCCTCCAGACATCCAGGTGCGTAGCCGCCTTGATGACGAATTGTTCACAGCCGAATTCCCTGCCGGGCGCTTAGCTACGTTACGAGCTGATGATCGAGTGGCCTCGGTCGAACTGAGCCGGCGCCTGAAGCAAATCGACTGAAGCGCAATCGCAAACACCGCGGCTCGCCTTCAAGCGCATGATAGTATTACGTAAGATTGGTAATCGCGCCCCGGATCGCTTAAGGGGCGCTTGCGAATCAAGGAGACATGACGATGAAATTGGCGAAAGTGGCGTTGCTTCTCACCTTGGCGTCGGTGGCGGCCTGGGCGCAGGTCAATGCGGGCGAACAGAAACCCGAAGCCAGCCTGCCCTTCAGCATGACCACGGTGAGCACTTTTGAACTGCCCTGGCGGCTGGCCTTCCTGCCCGATGGCCGCATGCTGGTCACCGAAAAGATCGGGCCGGTTTGGCTGGTGTCCCAGCAAGGAGAGAAGGTCCCGGTGGGCAATACGCCGCCAGTCTACTGGCAGGGCCAGAATGGCATGCTGGGCGTGTTCGTCTCGCCCACCTACGCCACCGACCAGAGTATCTATCTCACTTATGTCGAGCCGGG
>JBGPHB010000111.1:0-8945 GCA_041484155.1 Bryobacteraceae bacterium | reverse complement strand
CAAGGTTGTTTCGTGACAGGCCCTAAGCCCTAAGTTAAAGACTCACGCAGCTAACCGAACACCTGCCCCTTCCGTTCCCGCCCTAGGCCGGCAACAATCGCGGCGCCGGTAAACACGGTGACGCCCGTGAGCGCCATCGCCGTCCCGTAGGTCACGTGTTCCGCGAAGATCGCTTCGATGTAAACCACGAAACTCGCCAGCAGCACTCCGCACTGGTAGGCGAAACCCGGCAGGAAGCCGCGGACCGAATCGGGCGAAAGTTCAGAGAGGTGAGCCGGGATCACTCCCCACGCGCCTTGCACGAAGAACTGCATCAGGAACGCGCCTACCGCGAGAAGAGGGATGGTCGGCGAAAACGCCCACAGAGGCGTGCTCGCGATGGCCAGGACCAGGGAAATGATCATCGTCCGCCGGCGGCCCCAACGCTCCGATAGATGACCCATCAGGATGCCGCCAATGAGAGCCCCTACCATGGAAAGCGCCGTCATCGCCGACACTTGCCCCGTCGCGAAATGCCACTGGCGTCTCAAGAAGGTCGGATACATGTCCTGGGTGCCGTGCGAGACGAAGTTCATCATCATCATCAACGCGGTCAAGTACAGGAATAGCTTCCAGTGTGAGGCGATCCCGCGTCCGAGACTGCCCCAATTGGCGTGCTTGGTTTTCTCCCAGACCTCGGATTCTTTCACACGGAACAGCACGAACAAAGACAGCAGCGCAGGCAGCCCGCCGATGTAGAACAGGGGGCGCCACCCCACCTTATCGAAAAGCGAAAAGTAGACGGCCGCCGCCAGCAGATTCCCGGACGCGTACCCCTGTTGCAAGAGACCCGAGACTACGCCGCGCAGCCTGGGCGGGACCTTCTCCATGGCGAGCGAAGCGCCCACACCCCAATTGCCGCCCATGCCCACTCCGAACAGCGCGCGCAGAATCAGAAAGACCGTGTAGTTGGGCGCTAGGCCGCTCGAAACTTCCATCACGGAATAGAACAGGAGATTCACCGCCAGCGGAATTCGCCGGCCATAGCGATCCGCGAACAAACCGAAAACGAAGGCGCCGACCGGACGAAACGCCAGAGTCAGGGTTATCGAGAGGGCGATCTGCGCGTCGGTCTTCTGGAACTCCCGCCCGATCGCGGTCAGGCAGAAGACCACCAGGAAGTAGTCGAACGCGTCCAGCGTCCATGCAAGATAGCTGGCGGCAACCGCGGGAACGTAACCCGTACCCGTTTGCGGAGGTTTGGCGGCGGTTTCAGCGCGTGGAGTCACAAGTAAGTAGCATACACCCCGCAAGTTAGCGGTGGTAGCCAAGCCGTACTGTCGAAATTGGTAGTTCTGGATCTTTGCGCCGCGGATGCAAGCCCGCATACTTGTTCTGCAACTCCAATGAATCTTTTTCCCAGCCCGCAGAGCAACATGGCCGGAACCAAGGATTTGTATTTGCGGAGCCAGCGGTTTGGAAAGCCCCGCCCGTCAGGGCGGGGTTCAAGTCTTCGCAGGCTTCAGCCTGCGTGGCGCTTTAGCCCCGCCTTATTCTTCACCTGCATCGCCGCAGCCGGACCGATCTACAACATCACCGACTTAGGCGCCCTGGGCGGCGCCAGCGCACAGGCATTCGGGCTGAGTCCCGAGGGGCAGGCGGTCGGAGCCGCGTCCACGATGTTCGGATATACCCACGCGTTCTCGTCCTCAGGCTGGGGCATGACCGACCTCACGATGGGCACCGCCAGTGAAGGACAAGCGTCCGCGGTGAACGGCGCGGGCCAGATCGCGGGCACGCAATTCATCGGCGGGCAAGCCTTCGCGACGTTGTGGACCAACGGCGCGGCGCAATCGGTCGGCGGAGCGGGGTCGTATGGAACCGCGATCAACGGCGCGGGACAAATCGCGGGTCTGACCACATCCGATGGCCAAGGCCACGCGTTTCGAACCGTCAACGGCGTGGTCCAGGATCTGGGCACGCTGCCGGGCGGGACGTGGAGTTCCGCGTATTCGATCAACGATGCGGGTCGGGTGGCGGGATACGGCGACACAGGCGCGGGAGTGTTTCGCGCCTTTGTATGGTCGCCCGAAGCAGGCTATGTCATGTTGGGTACGTTCGGGGGCGCAAGCAGCTATGCCATGGCGATCAACCCTGCCGGCCAGGTAGCGGGCTCGGCGCAAGTTCCGGGCGGGTACGGACATGCTTTTCTTTGGAGCGGGAACGGACTCGTGGACTTGGGCACGCTGGGCGGCGAGTCCAGCTACGCCTATGGCGTAAACGAAGCCGGCGAGGTGGTGGGGTATTCGTGGCTCAATGGCGTCACGCACGCGTTCCTGTTCGAAGACGGCGTGATCCTCGATCTCAATAGTCTGATCGATTCTTCGTCCGGATGGCTTCTTACGGAAGCGTACGCGATCAATGGAAGCGGGCAGATTGCCGGAGCGGGAATCTACAACGGTGTCGAGCATGCCTTTCGGCTCGACGTCTCATCGGTTCCGGAGCCGGTGACTTGGATGGTGGTGCTCGGCGGGCTCTCCGTCTTCGCCGCTTTCAGGTTTCGGTCTGCGCTTCGGCCTCGGCGGCGCCGCCCGGTCCCGCGGCGAGCGCGTCGGCGATCAGTCGTTTGGCCTGAGTGAGGTCGCGACTTGCCACGCGCACCTCGTCGGGCAGATTGGGCAAACGTGCATCGGCCACGAGCACGGCATCGATCCCGCTCGATTCGAGCAGCGCTTTGACCGACATCGCCTCCATCTCCGAGGTGCTGCCCGCGGATCGAAATACAGTCACCAGGTCCAGCGCGTGCGATTCGTCGGTGGGCTCTATGAGTTGCGCCGCGATCAGTGCTTCGGCCCGGGCGCTGTCGGCGGCTTGCACCCGCACTTCCCACGCCCCGGACGGAACGCCCGGAGCGCTGTCGTCGACCAGCGTCCCGGCGATCCCATTGCCGGTGAGAACTTCCAGGACTGCGGTGGCGTCCTCCTGCGCGGTAGGGTCCGCGGAGCGAAATACCGTGACCATGTTTTCCATCCCTTCGAGCATAGCGCGAGGGGTAGAATGAAGTCATGGCGCAAGATAACACCGAGAGATTGCTCTGGTTTTTTGCGGGCGCGGCGATTGGGTCGACCATCGCGCTGCTCTACGCACCCCAATCGGGTAGGGATACTCGCCGGATCCTAAAGAAGAAGACACGCGAAGGACGCGAGGCGCTGGTTGACGGAAGCCGCGATCTGGTGGACAAGGGCCGCGACCTTTATGAAAAGGGCCGCCGCGTGGCCGACGATGCGGCAGAGCTTTTCGAACGGGGACGGCGTCTAGTGGAAGGCTAGGTTGGGATCGCTTCCGGTATTCGCGAACGAACCCTTCCTGGATTTTTCAAAACCGGAAAACCGCGCGGCGGCGAAGACCGCTCTGGCGCAGGTGCGCGCCGAGTTCGGCCGCGAGTGCGAACCCTGGATCGCCGGCGCGCGACATAAGACCGGCGATTTCTTAAACAGCATAAACCCCTCCCATCCGTCGGAGATCGTCGGGCGTCATCATAAGGCCAGCGCGGAGCTGGCGAACCGCGCCATCGAAGACGCCCACTTCTACTTCGCCGAGTGGAGCCGGACGCCAGCGGAAAGCCGGGTGGCCATCTTAGTTCGCACCGCCGCTCTCATCCGGCAGCGCAAGCTGGAGTTCGACGCCTGGCTGGTGGCCGAGGCGGGAAAGACCTGGCCCGAAGCGGAGGCCGATGTGGCCGAGGCCATCGATTTCTGCGAATACTACGCGCGGCAGATGCAGCGCCTGGCCTCGCCCGGAGCCCTGGTCCAGTTGCCGGGAGAGCGCGACGAGATGGTGTACCTGCCGCTCGGTGCCGGCGTGGTCATCCCGCCGTGGAACTTCCCGCTGGCGATCATGGCGGGGATGACGGTTGCGGCTCTGGTGGCGGGCAACACCGTGGTGATCAAGCCGTCGAGCGAGACGCCCACCATCGCGCACAAGTTCGCCGAGGTTCTGCTCGCCGCGGGCTTTCCGCCCCGCAGTTTCTCGCTGTGCGTCGGTAGCGGCTCGGTGGTAGGCGACCTGTTGGTGGAGCACCCCAAGACGCGCTTCGTCTCCTTCACCGGTTCGCGCGACGTGGGCCTGCGCATCAACGAACTGGCGGCCAAGGCTCGCCGCGGCCAGCTATGGATCAAGCGCGTGGTGGCGGAGATGGGCGGCAAGGACGCCATCATCGTGGATCGCGAGGCCGACCTCGAAAGCGCCGTGACCGGCGTGGTGCAGTCGGCATACGGCTATCAGGGGCAGAAGTGCTCGGCGTGCTCGCGCGCGATCGTCGATGATTCCGTTTACGATGTGTTCGTCGAAAAGTTGAAGGCGAAAGTGAATGCGCTGACCGTCGGCCCCTCGGAGGACCCAGGCAACTACATGGGCCCGGTGATCAGCGCCGGTGCGCGGAAGACTATTCTCGATTACATAGAGACCGGCAAAAAGGAAGGCCGCGTGATTGCAGGCGGCGGATCGGCTCCCGGCGACGGTTACTTCATCCAGCCCACCGTGATCGCCGACGTCGATTCGAAAGCCCGCGTTTTTCAGGAAGAGATCTTTGGCCCGGTACTGGCGGTGACCCGGGCCCGCGATTTCGACCATGCGCTAGCGCTGGCCAACGACAGCGAATACGGCCTCACGGGCGCAGTGTACTCGAAGAACCCGGAAAAGATCCGCAAAGCCCGCGAGAGTTTCTTCGTGGGCAATCTCTACATCAACCGGAAGTGCACGGGCGCCATGGTGGGCGCGCACCCGTTCGGCGGATTCAACATGTCGGGTACCGATTCAAAAGCCGGTGGCCCGGACTACCTGCTGCAGTTCCTGCAGTCGAAGTCGATTGCGGAGAAGGTCTAGTCGGTTCGCAATCGGCGGTAGTGGTTCGGATGCAGTACCCTAAAAGCAGAGAGTCTCCATGGGCCGCGACACGTTGCATGAGTTGATCGACCGCCTGCAGGAAGGGGAGTTGACTGCCGCGCAACGATATTTGGAATTTCTTGCGACCAGCCCGGCCTATCGAGCGGCCTTATCCGCGCCGCCTGACGACGAACCGGTAACGGCGGGAGACGCTCAGGCGATAGCAAACGTGCGCGACGAGATCGCCGCCGGTAGAGTTGTTTCTCACGACGAGATTCTGAGGGAATTCGGCTTGGGATGAAGTTCGTTTGGCCGGAGTCTGCCCGGTCTGAGTTGCGGGCAGTTGATCGTGAGCCGGCCCTTCGAATCCTCCATGCACTGACTCTCTACGGAGACTCCGGTGCCGGCGATAGCAAAGCACTCACGGGACGATGGCAGGGTTACTTTCGCCTTCGAGTGGGCGATTACCGCGTCGTATTCGCGGTAACCGCGGACGAAATCACGGTCGTGCGGGTTCGCCATCGATCCGATGTTTATGGGTGATTGAGCACAGTGTCGCAAACAGTAAGGAGCAGGGCGCTGCGCTCCAGTTGAGGCCCTCAACCACGAAAACACTACGGCTGATGAAGGTATCCCATTCGGATCTCTGAGGGATACAAGACGCTTGCGTCGCAGGCCGTAAAACCGGACACGACTCTTGAATTCCGAGTTCTTGATCATACGCGGCCAGCTCAGCGAGCGCCGCGCGGCGGGCGGCATCGGCTTGCCACTTGTACTTCATCAACGCCTCGAACCGGACACGCCGGTGGGTGCCAACGCCGTGCTCCAGACGTTCAATATGAACCTATGGTAATCACCCAGGAGATCTTCGAAGCACTCCTGCAATGCCGGACGAAATCATATTTGTACTCGGACGCTGGCGCAGAAGCTGCAATTGGAGCGATGGGAGGAGCTTTACCGGCAGACTGGTTCGTCCAAGTTGCGGACACCGGTCCCTGACGACCAGGTATACGTGGGTATACCAGCCGCCGATGCGATCCAACAACGGCGCTATCACGTGATCCTCGACTGCACTCTCCACACGTCAGACTTGCGGGCCTACATCCACGCGTTAGAACTCGTCCGATGCGCCAGAACCAAGAACCGGAGCACCTACGTCCCGATCCGCTTCGTGCCGACGGAAAGACTTTCGACCGTTGACAAACTTCTGCTGACTTTTGATGCTTTTGTCTTTTCGCAAACTTGCGGTATTGCCCTGCCGAGTCTAGGCAAAATCATTCATGGCCGGAGGTACGTGACGACTACGGTGCCACTGACACCTCTTTACGCCAAGGTTCGATCCGTCGTCGCTGCAATCGGCGCTCAACGCGTAAGTGCGGGTCCGCCGCCGCTCGTGCTGAACAAGCACTGTACCGAATGCCAATACGCCTCGCGGTGCCGCGAGATCGCTACACAAGCGGACGAGCTTAGCCTTCTCGCAAAGATGAGCGAGAAGGACCGGAAGAAGTACCACGAAAAAGGCATTTTCACGGTCACCCAATTGTCGTACACGTTCCGGCCCCGACGGCGACCCGTTGATCGCAGGACGCATGAGCACGCTCTGCAAGCCCTCGCTATTCGAAAGAATCAAATACATGTCATCGGCACAGTCTCGTTGAGCACGGTGGGCACACTGGTCTATTTCGACGTCGAGGGCGATCCTGATCGCGACTTCTACTACTGCATCGGACTTCGGTTTGAAGCAGGCGGCACGATGGTCCAGCGCTCGTACTGGGCTGACAACCCCCCGGACGAAGGAACGATGTGGGCGGAGTACCTTCGTACGCTGGGCACCATTGATGCCCCACGACTCATCCACTACAGCAGCTACGAGACTACTTTTCTTCGGCAAATGAAGAAGCGGTACTCCAACCCTGAAGAAGCTATATTGCTCGACCAGCTAATGGCATCAACCGTCAACCTTCTCTCAACGATCTACGCCCACGTGTACTTTCCTACGTATTCCAATGGCCTCAAAGATGTGGCCGGCCATCTGGGCTTTCGGTGGTCAGAGTCCACTCCGTCGGGAATCGCCGCGCTTTCCTGGCGCCGGGAGTGGGAGCGCTCCCGGGCACCTGAGCTTAAGCGCACGCTGGTGACGTACAACGCGGAGGACTGTGCCGCGGCCCAAGCGGTTGCTGAGGCCCTCTGCGCACTCTCACCATCCTCACCTGCCTACAACGCCAATGTTGTAGACGTGACCACGCTAAAGCGCGAATATCCGCAGCGGCTTGGCAAGACCGAGTTCGCGTTTCCAGAGTTTCAACAAATCAATGAGGCCGCTTACTGGGACTATCAGCGCGAGAAAGTCTACGCGCGTTCCGGCAAGCGCCTGAAAAAACTGCGGCGACGGAACTCCAACGGAAGGTCCAGCGTTCCCGTACCCAAGGTCGTCGAGTGCGAGGAGCAACGACCGAGCCGCTGCGATAGTTTACGACCTCAAATTGTCCGGGGCCGGCATCAAACGTGTGGTTACACGGTATTCCTTCCCCCGTTACATCTGCTGGCGCTGCAAGGCCACTTTTCATCAGTATGCGCGCCAGGCCAAGTACGGCAACACCATCTGCGCCTATGTCGTCTATCAAGTCGTTGAACTGCAATTGCCACAACACGCTGTAGCAAAGAGCATGTGTCAGTTATTCAACATCCCTGCGTCTTCGGGGATGATCAATCGTCTCAAAGCCGGCATGGCAGAGCGTTACGAGAGCACGTATCAAGCAATCCTCGAAAAGATTGTGGGCGGTACGCTTGTGCATGCGGATGAGCCGCGAGCCACCGTCGCTGGAAAGGCGGCGTACGTCTGTGTGTTTACAAGCATGGAGGACGTGGCGTTCGTTTACAGTGAGAGTCGTGAGGCAAGCACCGCACAAAAGGTGCTGCGGCAGTTCCGCGGCGTGCTGGTTTCCGATTTCTACGCCGGCTACGATTCCATCGCCTGCGCGCAGCAAAAGTGCCTCATTCATTTGATGAGGGATATCAACGATGACCTCTTCAAACAGCCCTTCAATGACGAGATGAAGGAAATCGGGAGGCGGTTCGCGGAGTTGCTGCGCCCCATCATCGACTCCGTGGACCGTTTTGGTCTGAAGACTCGATATCTGCGCAAGCACCGATCAGCCGTTGAGCAGTTCTATCAGATGCTCTCACGGCGGGAGTACCAGACCGAAGTGGCGGCTGGCTACGTACGCCGATTTGAGAAGAATCGGGATCGGTTGTTTACGTTCCTAGATCATGACGGCATCCCGTGGAACAACAATAACGCCGAACACGCGATCAAGGCATTCGTGCGGCTACGGAACATCATTGGGGGAGCGAGCACGGCGAAGGGTATGCGAGAGTACCTCGTTCTTCTGAGCATCAGCGAAACGTGCAAATGTAAAGGGGTCTCTTTTCTGGATTTCTTATTGTCACAGGAGTCGGACGTGGACACTTTTGTCCGCAAACGCTAAACGCTCCCGTGGCGAGCACGACGAGATGGTCATCCGCACGGCGCGCCCCGAATGGTATCGCCGTCCGGGCAAAGCGAACTTAACTAGCGCCAGCGCCCTTCCACGAAAACCCACCCGCCATCGCGTCTCGCCCAGCGGTGTTCCACCCAACGGGCATGCCGCCGCGGAGGAGCTTCCCACCTTCCGGGAACCCATGCATAGGCCCGGCCGTCCCAACGCTGATAGCCGCCAATCCAAACGTGGTCGCGGCTCGGCGGTCGTCCACGTCTCTCCGCCACCACTCGCGGCGGTGCGACGCGAATCACGACGTCCGCAGCCATGGCGCCGACGGTGAGCACGCCTGCAAAAACGATTCCGATCAGTTTTTTGCCCATTTGATTCTCCTTTCGATGCGCAGTTCCACCCACAGCATAGTGTACCGAAAGGTCTGCTCGTAAGGGCAACCCCGCCCTGACGGGCGGGGCTTTCGGGCGTTGATTGAGAGGTGCAAATGCGCGGTTGCAAACACGCGACAAGCCCCGCCCGTCAGGGCGGGGTTTCTTACACCTAAAACTCCACTTTGACATTGAGCTGAATCTGCCGGGGCGTCTCATT
>JBGPHB010000110.1:0-8971 GCA_041484155.1 Bryobacteraceae bacterium | reverse complement strand
CCTTCGTTGGCGCCGAACAGCCCCAGGAACTGCGCGGCACGATCACCCAAAGTCATCAGGATCCGGTCCAACTCCTGCGAGCCAAAGTCTTTGCGATGTGCCAAGGCCCCCACGTCCCGCGCCAACTCCTCGAACTGGTAGCTGGATACCGATACGCCGAAGTATTGTCCCGCTACCTCCTCGACGTCGTGCGCTTCGTCGAAGATCACGGCGCCATACTCGGGGATAATCCCGCCCAGCTCCTCGTTCTTGACCGCGAGATCGGCAAAGAACAGGTGGTGATTGACGATGATGATGTCGCTTTCCTGGGCCTTCTGGTGCATCCGGGTGATGAAGCAGCGCTCGAACTGCTGGCACTTTTGACCGGTGCACAGGTCGCCGCGAGCATCCAGCTTGGCCCAGGCCGCGCTTGATTCGGGGAGCGTCTTGATTTCGGCGCGATCGCCGGTCTCGGTAGTCTTCTCCCACTCGTGAATGATCTGAAAATCGGCGACCTCTTCGAAACCGTCGAGTACCGGCTCCTTTTCGGCGTCGTAGATTTTCTGCCGGCAGGCGTAGTTCGCGCGGCCCTTCATGTAACAGGCGCGCAACGGCGCACCCAGATGTTTTTCGAGGAAAGGAATGTCTTTGAAGAAGAGCTGTTCCTGGAGATTCTTAGTGCCGGTGGAAACAACCACTCGCTTGCCCGAAAGAATCGCCGGTACGAGGTAAGCGAGCGTCTTTCCGGTGCCGGTGCCGGCCTCGACGATCAGGTGCTTCTTATCCGCCAGCGCGGATTGTACCGCTTCGGCCATCTCGAGTTGCCCTTGGCGGTACTCGTAGTTTGGGTGCCACTCGGACAGCAGGCCTTTTCGGCCGAAGAACTGCCGGACGGTAAGCGCTTTGGTGGGAGCAGCCACTACCAGACGATTTTAGCAAGCGCCGGCGCCTAAACCTTCTGCTCCTTCCACTTCCCTCGCCGGAATGCAACAATCCCGACGACCGCGAACGTGGAGTTTGAGATTGCGATCGCAGCGAAGATTCCGTTCGGGCCTATGCCCAATTTGAAGGCCAGGAACCAGGCGAGCGGGATCTGCCAGGCCCAGAAGCAGAACAGGTTGAGGATCGTCGGCGTGACCGTGTCGCCCGCTCCGTTAAAGGCCTGGACGACCACCATGCCCCAGGCGTAGGACACGTATCCATAGCTGACGATTCGCAAAGTGGCCGACGCCAGCGGCACCACCATGGGGTCCTGGGTGAAGACTTGCACAATGGGCCGGGCGAAGGCGATAAATATCACGGCGACCAGCCCGAGGAACACCATGTTGTAGAGTCCGGCGAGCCAAACAGATTTCTCCGCCCGATCCGGCTTGCCGGCGCCCAGGTTTTGCCCGACCAGGGTGGCCGCCGCGTTCGCCATGCCCCAACTCGGCAACAGAGCGAACAGAATGATTCGCAGGGCGAGCGTATAACCGGCGATGGCGGCGCTGCCGAACACCGCAGTCATGCGCACCAAAGCGATCCAGCTCGCCATCCCAATGAAGTTTTGGAACATTCCTCCCAATGAGAGCCGCACCAGGCGCAGCATCAACTCGGGGCGGAGGCGAATCTGATTCAGGTGTACTGACACTCGGCTCTTTCCTTGCGTCAGGAACCAAAGCTGGAGCAACACTCCGACGCCGCGTCCGATGGTCGTGCCGATTCCGGAACCCGCCACTCCCAGTCGTGGAAAGGGTCCCAGGCCGAAAATCAGGCAGGGGTTCAGCAGAATGTTGATGATGTTCGCGGTCCACAGCACGCGCATGGCCAGCGCCGCGTCGCCCGCGCCACGAAATACAGCGTTGATCAGGAACAGCAGCAGCACCGTGCCGCTGCCGCTATAGATGGCGCGCGCATAACCGGAGCCGGTGGCGACCACCGAATCGGATGCGCCCATGACGCGCAAAAGCCGCGGCGCGAGCATCCCGGCCGACACCCCGACCACTACGGCCACCAGAAGCCCGAGCAGGATTGACTGCGTCGCCACCTCGCCGGCCGCCCGTGGATTCTTCTCGCCGATACGCCGCGCGACGGTGGCGGCGGTCGCAATACTCAACCCGAGAGCGATGGCGTACAGCAGCGTCAACAAGGACTCGGTAAACCCCACCGTCGCCACCGCATCCGAGCCCAGATGCGCAACCCAAAAGACGTCGACCACGGCGAACAGCGACTCCATCATCATTTCCAGCACCATGGGAATCGCAAGCATGGCAATGGCGCGACCGATCGACCCCTCGGTGAAGTCGCGGTGGGGATCGCCGAGAATAGCATCCCTCACGGCCTGGAGCAGGCCGGGACGTTCCTGGATTGTAGGGGACATTGACCCGGTGCTCCTAGTGTAACGACTCAGGCAGAATGGCGGCGGGGCCGATCGAGGAGAAGTAATACCAGCCGTATGTCAATTCTTTTCGAAAACTTTCCAGGAAATTCTCTTATTATGGTGTGAAGGAGGAATCCAACCATGCCGCCGCCACCGGGCACGATCAAGCACCTTGTCGTCCTTATGCTTGAGAACCGGTCATTCGACCACATGCTCGGCTTCATGAAGAGCGATACCTACAAGATCGATGGGTTGAACGGAGACGAATCCAACCTCGATCCGGTCGGGGTTCCCGTCACTGTTTCCAGGGACGCCGACTTTTCCGGCGACCTGACCGTTGATCCGGGCCATCACTTCCCGGATGTGAACATGCAGATTTTCGGCAACAACGGGGGCACTGGGAGTCCAACTATGACGGGCTTCGTGAAGGCTTACGCCCAGATGGGGGGCGGCAGCACCAAGCTATCTCACAACATCATGAAGTGCTTCTCGCCCGGCCCAGTCCCGGCATGCAAGATTCCGGTGCTGGTCACGCTTGCCGAACAGTACGCGGTTTGCGACCGCTGGTTTTCCTCGGTGCCGGGTCCAACGCTCCCCAATCGATCCTTCGCCCACGCCGCGACTTCGGTCGGACGCGTCGACATGAATCCGATCTGGTTCGAGGAAGGGAAAACCATCTACGAGTTGCTGGCCGAATCAAACGTTAGCTCTAAGATCTTTTTCCACGACATGACCGTGGCGATGACGTTCAAGAATTTTCTCAAGAACCAGAGTTTCTTTGGGACTTTCCACGATTTCCTGGACGGCTGTGACAAAGGCAATCTACCCGCCTACAGCTTCGTCGAGCCGCGCTACAACGCCGACGATGCCAACCACTTTGCGGCCAACGACCAGCATCCCGATCACGACGTGGCCGAGGGCGAGACGCTGATCCGGCGGGTCTATAACGCGATTCGTAAGAACACGGCGCTGTGGAACAGCACGGTGCTGTTGGTGCTCTACGATGAGCACGGCGGGCTGTACGATCACGTGGCGCCCCCGGCGACGGTGAATCCCGACGGGAAGAACTCTCAAAACCCGTTCTTTGACTTCATGCGTCTGGGGATCCGTGTGCCCGCGGTAGTGATTTCCCCATGGGTCAAGGCCGGCGTGATTGATCATACGCAGTACGATCACGCCTCCATCGCCACCATGGCACGGAAGCTGTTCCTGGGAGCCGGCTGGGAGACCAAGTTCCTGACCGCACGGGACCAGATCGCTAATCCGTTCGACGTAACGCTAACGCTGGATTCTCCCCGTACGGATACGATCGATTTCAACGCGCCGCACAAGGCCGCCGCCCTGGCCCGAGCCGACGACACAGGTAACGTAAACGCCCGCATTGCGCGGCACGCCGGCCAGCCGCTGTCCGACTTGCAAAGGACGCTGGTCGAGCAGGCGCACTTCGTGAATCAGCATGGCTTGACGGCAGACCAGGGATCGGATATGACGCATGACAGCGTCACCACGGCGGGGGAAGCCGCGGCTTTCCATGCCGAAGTAACCCGCGATTTTCTGGCCGCGAAAACTCCAACGGGGACGCCATGAGGATGCGAAAAATCTGGCTCGCGTTTGCGCTGGCATCTTCTGTGACCTTCGCGGCCAACAACAACGACTGGCCCAACGTGAAGGCAGACTGCGACGCGGTGGCTCATCCGAAACCCGACCCACCCCCACCGAATCTGGTCAATCGCATCATACCCTGTGCTACCGGCTTCTTCAGGGCCCGCCCGGTGCATCCGACCGTCAAGAGCATCGTGCCCGGCGGCGGATTCGGACTCGGTCCAACGTTCAGCCAGCCCTTCAATCGCGGCAAATGGCAAAGGGAGTTCGTCGCCACCGGCGTCGGATCCATGCGCCAGTCCTGGCTTACGGAAGCCAGATTGGGCGCGATGCACCCCGCGTTTGGCCAGAACACTTCGGCGGAAGACAGCTTCAGCTATCACGTATACGCGCACGCCATCAACATGCCACGCATGGTGTATTACGGTATTGGGCCCAACGTTGGCCAGCAGAACCTGGTCAACTTCCGGGAGCGCACTGAAGTGGCCGGCGGTGACGTTTTCAATCCGTTCTCCTCCTGGTTTGCCGCCGGTGGGACCATTGAAAGCCTGTGGGCGGACGTCGGCGGGGTCGCCGATCCCGGCCTTCGCTCGATTGAGACGGTGTTTCGCGAGTCCACCGCGCCGGGGCTGACTTCGCAGCCCAACCTGATTCACTACGAGTTCTACGCGGAGCCCCGCCGCACGCGGCATAAGTTCCAGTTCGACTACAAGGTCGGTTACAACTTCTATCAGGACCACAACACCGGCCACTATTCGTTCCGGCGCTTCAAAGTGGATGGGAAGCATACCTTCCACCCCTTCAACCAGAACAATGTCCTCACGATCCACAACCGGCTGACGATTTCCGGGACAGGCACCGGCAACGCCGTACCGTTCTTCTTACAAGAGACGCTGGGCGGTTCCGACATCGACGGACAACCGACGCTGCGTGGTTTCCGCGACTACCGCTTCCGCGCGCCCGACCTGGCGCTCATCCAAGTGGAGTACGACCACCGCATCTGGGGTCCAGTGGGTCTGATCGGGTTCTACGACACCGGCCAGGTGGCGACGAAAGCCTCCGATTTCAGCTTCGCCGACATGCGGCACAGCTTCGGCTTCGGTCTCAGCATCTGGGCAGGGGGTCGGCCGATGGTCAAGCTGTATGTAGGGCTAGGGAGCGGCGAAGGCCACCATACGTATGTCGGGATTCCGGCTTTTTAGCGGGTAGTGGGAAAACCGCGAACCGACCACTCGGCCCCGACTACCCACTCCCCACTTCCCACTCCCCATTTTCAAAATGCCTGACTCGATGTAATCCCGTTGGCCTGCAGCACCACGGCCATCTTCTCGAGCGCCGATTTGTGGATCTGGGATACGCGGCTCTCATTGATGCCGAGCACGCCGCCGATCTCCTTCATCGTCATCTCATTGGTGTAGTACAGCAGTACGACTTTCTGATAGCGCTCCGGCAGTTTCTTCATGGCATCGCCGAGCACGCTGCGCAGTTGTTCCCGGGCGCAGATCGAATCGGGCTGACTTTCGGGTTTGCCGGGGAAATCGGGGGCGGGAAGATCTTCATTCTCGTTGGAGCGCGTCGAGGCCGAAACCAGCCCCACGTTGCGCAGATCCAGCATCATGGTGCGCCAGCGGTCCACGTCCATGCCGAGCTTCTGTGCGACCTCGGCTTCGGTGGGAGTGCGCTGTAGCGTCGCGGACAGGTCGCGAGTGGCGGCCTCCACCTGTTTGTGCCGGCGGCGCATGTCGCGCGAGGCCCAATCCAGTTGCCGCAAGCTGTCCAGGATCGCGCCCTTGATGCGATGCTTGGCGTAGCTTGAAAAAACTACCTGCTTTTCGGGGTTGTACTTGTTGGCGGCGTCGAACAGTCCCAGGATGCCCGCGTGCACCAGATCGTCCAAGTCCACGTGTACCGGCAAATTCTCATGCACGCGCACGGCGATCGCTTTCACCAGCGGCAGGTGTTCCAGGACCACGCGGTCGCGGCGCGCCAGCCTGGCGGCCTGTTGCGCGCTGGCTGCGGCCCTTACATGAACCGGAGCACGCAACGTCCCGCTGACCCCCATCGGTTTGGCGGGAACCGCGCGCTTTCGCTCCTGCAGCGCGCCCCCCGCGACGGCGCGTACGGGAACTTGAGCGGCAGCGGCAACACTGTATTTCATCATCACGACGTTCTCCTCATCCGAATCAACTGACGCCTGCCTTAGGTGCACGCCCCGGACCACAACCCCGGCCTGGAGGAAACGAGGCATTCCGCCGATCAACAGAACGGCAACGGAATGCAGTATTGTGCTTTGAAATCAGCAGGAACCTTACGGCTTCCGGCGCCCATGCAACAGCCGGCTCCGACGCGGACGTCAAGCGCTTCCACCTGCCCGTACCGTTTTGGAACCGTACTCCCACCTAGTCCTCCCAACTTGAAACATGCATCGTCGAACTGGGACTGACAAGCAGTGAAAACTGCAAGCGTATAGTCAGGTTAAGGGCGTTGGGTGGGCTTCGTATCTCGAAGATTCACCTTAGACGGGGCCTAATAATGATCCAACGGATGCGTATGCCGGAATCTTAGTCCGTGCGGCGTTTCAGGACCACCAGCCACGTCCTAAGTGCAATTGCCCCTAAGATGACCCAGACGCCGATGCGGATCTCGCCGGTGAGCGTGAAGCCGGCCAGAATCGCGAGGACCAAGTAAGCCGACATGGCGGCTATAAATCTAAGATTCATAAGCAGTTTACAAATCTTTACCGTATCGGAAGGTTGTAGGAGAAAGCGAGCTGCAACCGGATCTGGTCTCCCTTGTAATCGGCGGGGAGTGGGGGAAATGGGTACGACGCACTAATGCCCGCGACGGCGGCCCGGTCGAATGCTTCGGTTCCCGAGGCCTCGGCGATGACCAGCTTGGGGACGGCGCCACGACGGTCGATGATGAACTGCACCAGAACCAGTCCCCGGCGGCCCATGCGCGCACTCTCCGGTACCACCGCCATCCAGTTGCGGCGCACCACGGTCAGCACCTGAATTAGATACGGCTTGAAATCGACGCCCTTGGGATCGCTCATCAGTTGCATGCGGGTCTTGTTGAAATCGTCGCCGACGTCTTCCACGACAGTACTTCCACCCCCGGGTTGAATCACGCTGCGCACGGCCTCCTGCACGGAGACTTTGGGTGGTGGGATCGGTGAATTGGGATTTGGAGTTGCGCGCAGGGCAGGCACGTTCTCGAACGCCAGTTTCGGTTTGTCCGGAAGCGCGGGCTGTGGAACGGTTCCGGCGAACGGCAGGGGCGCGGTTGCGGGGACCTCGATTTGTGGCGGCTCGAGACTCGGAGGAGCGGCGGAAGCTTGCGGGACTGGTTCCGGCGGCGTTGGCGCGGGGGGACGGAATCGGGGGGGCCGCGTCCGCGACGCGGTCACGGCGCTACGCACGTCAAGCTCGCGCGTCACCTTGCCCTGGTTCGGCGCCTTCTGGGTCGGCTCGAAGAATCTCGGCGCTACAAGGTGCACTGCCTTGCGAAGGCCGGGGGTGACTCGCGGCGTAACCGGCGCCGACGCGGGTAGTGCCAACAACACAATCACGACTGCCACATGCACCAGCATCGTTCCGATGCCTGCACGCAGGAATCGCCCGGGCCATACAGGCTCCCGCCATTCGCGGAGTAGATTCAACTCCTCTGGAACACCGGCGCTGGCGGCAGGGGGCATGCGGTTGCCAATTGTAACGACGCTTCCGGCCGGATGGAGGTTGCTGACCCTAAGCGGCTAGGGCGCCCCAAGAGCCTGAGCGACCAGGCGGGAATGCTCCTCGATCTTAACAAGAATGTCCTGGGCGACACCGAGCGCCGCCAGTCCCTGTTCGCCCGTGACTCGCGGCGTGCGGCGTGTGGCGACGCACTCGAAGAAACTTTCGAGCTCCAGGCGCAACGGTTCGTCTTTGTTGACCGGGAGTTGGGTGAAGTCGATTTTCATCGGGGGTTGGACGCGGAAGCGCACGGCATCCTGACGGCTGTAGTCTAGCGAGATATACTCGTGCGGCTGAAACAGACGCAGCTTCCGGACCCGCTCGGTGGAGACGCGGCTGGCGGTCAGGTTGGCGATGCAGCCTCCCGGGAACTGGAGGCGCACGTTCGCGATGTCGACCTTTTGAGAAAGGATCTGGATGCCCGCCGCGCGAACCTCCTCCGGCATCTGGCGCGTGAGCGAGAGGACGATGTCGAGATCGTGAATCATCAGATCGAGCACCACGTCCACGTCCAGGCTGCGCGGGCTGAATTCGCTGAGCCGGTGCACCTCGAAAAAGAGCGGCTGGCCGACCACGGATTCCAGAGCGGTGACGGCGGGGTTGAATCGCTCCAGATGCCCCACCTGGAGAATCTTTCCATGGCGTGCCGCGGCGTCGACCAACGACCGGGCGGCCACAAGATCGTGGGCGATGGGTTTTTCCACCAGAACGTCCAGACCGGCCTCGATGAGCCTTTCGCCGATCTCGGCGTGGGTGATGGTGGGGGTCGCGACTACCGCGGCATCGGCATGCCCGCCGAGTTCGTCGAGCGTACGGAAGACGGGACAGCCATAGGTCGTACCGGCTTCGGCTGACCGAGATTCGTCGAGGTCAACAACTCCAGCGAGTTCGGCGTGCTCGGATTCGTGAATAACGCGAAGATGATTCCGGCCAAAGGCGCCGGCCCCGATGACAGCGATTCGAGGTCTCGTCACTGGATGAAAGACTAGCATTTGTCCTCGCCTTCTCGTGCGCAAAAGGGGGACTGGCTCGAATTTCGCCGCCTTTGCGAAATTCGCGCCTGTACCTTTTTGCCCCGTCATCAAACCGTATGCTTCGGACGCGCAAAACCGGTACAGGCTCAATTTCGCAAGAGCGGCGAAATTCGATCCAGTCCCGGTTTTGCGCCGAATCTCTCAACTTAGTACTCCAGTTCAGAAGTTCGCTAACGTATTTTCGGTCCGCTTAGGCCGCGATCTTTTCATGGGCCGCGAGTTTGGCGAGAAGCGTCGCGAGGTCGGTTTTGGTGAACTTCCAT
>JBGPHB010000109.1:0-9002 GCA_041484155.1 Bryobacteraceae bacterium | reverse complement strand
TGGTCGTGCGCGTGCTTGAGGCCCTCGGCGATCTGGATGGCGTAATCGAGCGCCTGTTCGATCGGAAGCTTGCCTCCGGCCGATTTCAACTCCGCCAGTTTGGCCGCCAGCGTGCCGCCGGGGAGGTATTCGAGGACCAGGAATTTGTGCTCGCCCGCTTGCTCGAAGCCGTAAATGGTGGCGATGTTGGGATGGTTGAGAGCGGAAATCGCACGAGCTTCCTGCTCGAAACGCGCGACTTGCTCGGCTGAGTCGACCAGGCGAGCGTGCAGGAACTTAAGCGCCACAAGGCGGGACAAGGTTCGGTCACGGGCTTGATAGACGATACCCATCCCGCCCTCGCCAAGCTTTTTGATGATCTCGTATTGGGAGACGGTCGTGCCAAGCATCCCGGCCTCCACGAAACCAGTTCCGAACGGACGCCCTATATTATAGGCTTTCCGCGCTGCGTCAGAAGAATGCGGTGGCTTGTGCGGCCAGGATTATGCCAACCCATAGCGTCAGCGAGAGGCCAGCCGCCAGCTTCGCTCGCGCGGGCGTGGCGGGATTTATCAAAAAGACCAATACGAGCAACGACATCTTTATGCGAAAGGACACGCTGTGATAGCACTTCACCGGCTCCAACCAGAAGAGCAGCCCGCCGCTGATCAGCATTACGGCCAAGCCGATCCGCTTCCAACGTAGGAGCTGCCTCGCAACTTCCGAAAGCTGCATCCCCCATCCGAGGGCGTTCAGATTCACCACCAGAACCGCTCCACCGAACCACGTAATCCCGAGGACGTGGATCGTCCCGATCATCGGAAACCCCCAGGTCGACTCTCTCAGCAGAATGCTGAGTTGAGTGCCTTGAAGCCACTGGCAAAGGGCGAGAAGCGACATAGCAGGTCAAACGTCGAAGTCCGCGATTCCTCGGCCCCCGATCACCACGCAGGTCCACAGCGTCAGCGAGAGGATCGCCGCCAGTTTGCCCGCGTGGCGGTGGATAGTGAAGTGAGAGACCAGTGCCAAGAGTAGGAAGACCATCTTCATGCGAAAGGCCGGGTTGTGGTCGTATCTGGTAACGTCGGCTGAGAAGAGCACAGCCCCGGTAGTTAACATCACGACGAGTCCAGCCCGGGTCCAGGGCGCCAACTGCGCCGCGAGTTCCGAAACCGTCTGTCGGCGCATCCCCAAACCCAGTGTCCGCAGGTCGACGAGGGTGATCGTTCCGACCAATAAAGCAAGCCCCATGACATGCACCGATTCGAGGACCGGAAACAGCCAACTGTTCTTCAGCGAGAATTCCAGAGCATGTCAAATATATCAGGTTGTCCCCGGCCAGTCCGAACCGTGATTTTGTTGATGTTCATGATAGACTGAAGCAGTTCGGGCCGTGGCGCAGCCTGGCTAGCGCGCTTGCTTGGGGTGCAAGAGGTCCCGGGTTCAAATCCCGGCGGCCCGACCAAAACCTTTCAAAGACTTACGAACGCTTCGTTTTCCCAGGGCCTTGAGGTCCACAGCGCCATCAGGGCCACGTTAGATGATTCAGAGGCTGTGTATCAATGCGCCGCTCGGTTTCGTGCGCCGCTCGATTTCGCTTACTTCGCCTGCCGCAACGCCTGGTGCAACACGGACTTGATGTATGTCTGGTAAGGCAGGCCTTTCTGTTCCGCCTGCTTGCGCGCCAACTCGATGTCGTTCTCCGGCAACCGGATTGAGACTACGCGCGACTTCGAAGCAGCCAGACGGTCTTTCAGCGTCGCCTGGTCAAGGCGCTTCAGCTTGCCCTTTTTCGCTGCGTCCACGAGGTCCTTATCCAATCGTGCTCGATTCTTATACCACCACTCAGCCTCTTCGGACTCCGACTTGAAGGCGGGTATCACGCGTTTCTGTTTCATCGGTGGCTCTCCCAGTAAAGGTCTCGGTAAGCGCGGCTGGCAGTGTATGCCGTGACGGCCCGGACTTTGCCCTCTCTCGGCGCCCAGATCCCAATCAGTACTCGGCCGGCCTTGGTCACACCGAGAACCTTGTATCGTTCCTCATCGGCCTCTGCCTGATACTCCAGGTACATTGGATCGTTACCCATGAGTTCTTCGAATTCATCTGGCGTTACGCAGTGGCGTTTCAGGTGACCGATATTCTCGGCGTCCCAGTGGAATTCAATGCCGCCGCTCACTCACCGTATTGTGTTGTTAGAGTATATACGTTGTCAACCACGTTCAGTGCCTGGCCACGCCGAGCGCCCAAATCCGCCTCTCCTCACTTCCCTGGATATTGGGCGAGCTTTCCGGTTTCTCGCGAAGCTTACTTCTTCCGCAACAGCGCCGGCCAGTTAACCACCACCGTCAGCGCTTGCGCGCGCTGCTCGTCGGGTCCCTGCACCCTCTTTGGTTGTGTTGTTCATCGGCGATGACAAGAACCAGATCGAGCGGCTTCCAGCCCCGGGGACGTCCGACGACCTTGCAGGCTTCGGGCCACTATGACACGATCTAGTAGAGGGCAACTTTGGAAGGAGAGAGTGATGAGAAGAAAACTCACTTTCGCGCTGATGTCGCTGGCAATGCTGATTTCCGCACTCCCGCTGTGGGCGCACCACGCTTTCGCGGCCGAATTCGATGCCAAAAAGACCGTTAAAGTGCGGGGCAAGATTGCGAAGGTCGAGCTGATCAATCCCCATTCCTGGCTTCACGTCGACGTCGATAACCCCGACGGGACGACCACTCATTGGATGTTCGAAGCCGGAACCCCCAACGTGCTCCTCCGCCGCGGCTTTAACAAAAACTCGCTTCCCGTTGGAACCGAGGTCATTGTGGAGGGCTTCCAGGCCAAAGACGGATCGCCTCGCGCAAACGGCCGGGACATCACATTCCCGGACGGAAAGAAGATCTTCATGGGTTCATCCGTGCCCGGGGAGGGCCCCCCGCCCGACGCCGCGAAGCAGTAGGATACTTCTCGGGAGGACTCGCGTATGCATACCATCCATCGCACATCCATTCTTACCACCAGCGGTCTGATCGCCGGCGGCCTCGCACTCGTGCTGTTCGCGTCCGTCGCAAGCGGACAGGCGAGCAAGGGAGTTCCGCCAAGTGAGGCAAACCACTTCATCGGCACGCCAGCCGGCTGGGTGCACCCGAAGACGCCGTGGGGCGATCCCGACCTGCAAGGCCTCTGGCCTCTGTCTTACGTGGGAAGCACCATGATGCAGCGGTGTGGGGGCGACCAAGGGCGTCCTGGTCCGCCCAACTGCGACCCGAACAGGGCGTTTCGGACCGAGGAGGAATACAAGGCGGCGCTGGCCGCGGCCGCCAAGCAGGTCGACCGGTATGCGGACAACGCCAAGCAGGGCGAAGCCGGCCGGGCATTTCTCACCGGCCTGCTCGACTTCACGGTTCCCCAGCGTCAGACCTCGCTGATCGTGGACCCGCCGAACGGCCGCCTTCCAGAGATGACGGCGGAAGGCAAGCGTCTGTCGGCGCTCATGAAGAGCAGTTGGCCCCTCCCGGGCGAAACTCTGGTGTGGGATTCGCCTACCGATTTCGACACATGGGACCGCTGCATCACACGCGGAATGCCGGCCTCGATGTTTCCCTTCCGCTATAACAACGGCGTACAGATCCTCCAAGTACCCGGATACGTGATCATCAATCTGGAAATGATCCACGACTCGCGTATTGTGCCGGTAAACGGCCTGCCGCCGTTGTCTGGCGCGATCAAGCAATGGATGGGCGTCTCCCGCGGGCGCTGGGAGGGAAACACGCTGGTGGTCGAAACCACCAACTTCAAGGCGGGGGCGTCGGGTGTGAACATCGCCACGGTAGGCGCGCCGCCGGGCAACCGCTTCCCCACCAGCGAGCAGATGCGGATTACCGAGCGCATCACGCGGCTGAATCATGATTTTCTGCTGTACGAGATCAAGACCGAAGATCCGGTAGTGCTCACACGGTCGTGGACGGCGCGCTTTCCGCTGAAGCTCGACAATGAGTTCAGGATGGAGGAGTACGGGTGCCACGAGGGCAACCGCGCCATTCCGGATTGGATCAGTTCCTCGCGGGCTGAGCGTGCCGCTCAGGCCGCGGCCGCGAAACAGTGAAGATCCGGTCTGCGCCTTTTATCGTAGTGGCGCTCACCACCGTTTCCGGCGTGAAAATGCCGGCCGCGATCTCCGATCCGGTGAAAACGGACAGCGGACGCGTATCGGGCGTTACTTTGAATTCCGGCGTTCGCGTCTTCAAAGGAATCCCGTTTGCCGCGCCACCCGTGGGCGCGTTGCGCTGGAAAGAGCCCCAGCCGCCGCCGCATTGGGATGGCGTGCGCAAGGCCGACACGTTCGGTAACGTCTGCGTGCAGCCCTCGCAGCCGAAACGCGTGCCGAATAACGTCGCGGTGGATCTGCCGGATTCGCCCAAAGCGAGCGAGGACTGTCTCTACCTGAATGTCTGGACGGCAGCCAACCGCGCGAACGCGCGCCTTCCGGTGATGGTCTGGATCTACGGCGGCGCTTACGCGGAGGGCGCTGGATCCAGCCCGCATAACGACGGAGAGGCGCTCGCCCGGAAAGGCGCGGTCTTAGTCACTTTCAATTATCGGCTCGGACCCTTCGGGTTCTTCTCACACCCCGAACTGACGCGGGAATCTGGCCGGAGCGCGTCGGGCAATCAGGCGCTCACGGACACGATTGCCACGCTCCAATGGGTGCAGCGGAACATCGCGGCGTTCGGAGGCGACCCCAACAACGTAACGATATTTGGCGAGTCCGCCGGCGCGGCCATGGTGGGCGGGCTGGTTGGATCACCGGTCGCCAAGGGCCTGTTCCATCGCGGTATCGCGGAGAGCGGGATGTGGATGGGACTGGGCATCGCTCCGATGATTCCGCTCGCGAAAGCAGAGCAGTCCGCCGCGGGCGGGGGCCGCGGCGCGCCACCGCCTGGCGTAGCGACCCTTCCTTCCCTGGCCGAGCTGCGCGCGCGATCCAGCGATGAAATCGTCAAGACGCTGCGCGGCTCGGGAATGATCATCGACGGCTGGGTCGTACCTGAGGATTTGTCGATCACGTTTGCTCGAGGAAAGCAGAATCCCGTGGACGTGCTGGTCGGCTCCAACAAGGATGAGCATTTGGCGTTCGGCGGCAATGTCGCGTTCCGGAACACGCTGATGTGGTCCATGCGGCTCTTCGCGGAGCGCCAGGCGGCCATCGGCAAACGCGCATATTGGTACTTGTTCACGCATGAGCCGCCCGTCGAAACAGGCGGCCGTGATTGGAAAGCGACGCACGCCGCCGAGATTCCCTATGTGTTCAACAACCTCGGCGCGCCCCGGAGTTACCCGGACCCGAGCTCGCCTCGGCTGGCATCGGCATCAGAGGCGGACCGGGCGCTAGCGGAGAAGATGGCGTCGTACTGGGTGAATTTCGCCAAAACCGGTGACCCGAATGGAGGTCAGCTTCCCACCTGGCCGCGCTTCCAGGACCGTAACATGCCGCCGCACATCCTGGGAGAGATTACCGATTATCCGGGCATGGACGTCTTGAATGCGTTCGACGAATCATACACGCGGATCACGATCACACTGACGTCGCCGCGAGAGTGAAGTCTTTCAAATTATCTCGCGACAGGAGTCCAAGTCGCCGGGGCCTACCGCAGAACGGTACAACTTCCCGATCGTCAAGACGCGAGCGGAACATGGCCCCGGTCCCGTGTATCAGACGAATGATACCGTTTCATCAAGACGACGTCCTCTTGGGTAAACGAAAGACCCCCTTTCATCATACGAGTGTAATCGCTCCCGTCCCAGGAAGCTTTCATCACGCCGCTGCTCGAATGGCAATCCGTCCCTTCGAGCATGTGAGCGATCTCGTGCGCCATTACATGGGCCAGTAAGTAGGGCTCAAAACCCGCCCTGTCAACCGATTGCCGGTGGATGCGATCTAGAAAGATGCGAACGTGCGCGACCTCAAAAGGCAGCGCATAGGCCAACGCCCGGGGACGTAGCTCCTCGGGCGTGTCCATCGTTAGACTGATTATGATGGCGGAGGCGGGACAGGCGCGGCCCATGCCACGCCACTGGAGCGTGACATCGACCTTGGCGAACATTTGCCTGGCCATCTCTTGCGCGCCAGCCGTCGTCAGAAGACCTTGGCCGGGCGATAAGCAGACAGTCACTGGCGTGCCTCCTCTTGCGCCGCCGCTCATCATGGCAGCCATCGCTAGCTTCGCTGCGAGCTTCTGCATTATTCGAAGATCACGCTGGTTGTATTGCCTTGACTCCCGTTCATCTCTACGGTCACGGCGAGTTTGCCGCGGCCGGGTTGGGCGGGAAGCTGCACGTTGACCTGATCGTACGGCGATAGCCCCGGAGCAGGCCCGGCATAAGTGATGGGTGCTTCGCGGCCTTCGACGCGGACGATGACCAGATCGCGAGCAGTGCGTATTCGTAGACCGCTACCGTACAGCGTCAAATACAACTGATCCCCGTTCCCGGCCGGAATCGGCGCCGCTATGTATTTCTGCTGTGCGGGATCAAAGCGCACAGTAGGCTCACAGCTTTGTTCGCGGCTGGGTTTGACGCGACACACGAAACCCGCTGCGATCCCGTCTACCTCGAAAACCGTGGTGAACAGCCCGGGCTTAATTAAGTCATCGTATGTTCCATCGAAGTAGCTGCTGTTCCAAAACGCCTTCTTGGCGATTTCCTCGGCGACTTTTCTGGCCTGTTGCACGCTGCTGCCGAAAACGACGACGCGGGTGCCTTTATCCCAGAGCGGCAGGCGCCCGTCATCGTTGGCGGCCGTGGCTTCACCGGCCTGGATACTGACGGCTCCAGGCAGCGTTGCGGCCGCGAAGTCCTGCGGGCTGCGCGCGTCCACGAAGATCGCCGTATGATCTGCCTGGACGATGTAACGCACCCCCGCGAGCGTAGTTCCCACCGTGTTGCCAAGCGCGCGCCATACGGGCATACCAAGCTGATAACGCCGGATGTTGTTGTATCCCAACTTCGCAAGGTCTTCCGCGGTGCGCTTGCTCTTACCGCAATATGGCCCGTTGCAGTACAGGATTAACGGCGTCGAGCGGTCCGGGTAAAGCTGCTGGATGCGATCGGCCTCTTTCTCGTACAGGTTCACCGTCCCCGGGATATGCGCGATGGCATACTCGAGCTGCGAGCGGGCGTCGAAGACCGGTTGGCTGCCGTCCGTCAGGATCTTTTGCAACTCCTCCGTGCTCAGTTCCGGCGTCGCCTGATTCGGCTCCTCGAGCGTGGTCTGAAAGATGGTGGGCTTGGATTGCGCCTGGCAAAGAGATGCGGTGGCAGAGCAGACGACCGCGATTCCGAGCGTCCATAGGGCGAATCGGGTAAGCATTGAGTTCTCCTTCGTGGGTAAATTGGCGAAGCGCCTCCATTCTTACTTCACTCCTGGCGATCGGGAAAGAGGATAATCGCTAAATTCTCGCTAAGTCTTCGAGTGATTAAAAACAGGCCATTTAGCAAGGCTCCTAAGCGGGCGTGGTTCGATATAATAGCTGGATCATGGAGGACTAGCGCTGTGGACGCGATCGCCCAGACTTGCCGGTTCGGCGTTTTCGAGTTGGACGCGGCGGCTGGTCAGTTACGCAAATCCGGGGTGCTGATCAAACTTGCACCGCAGCCGTGGAAGGTCCTGTTCCTTCTCGCCTCGCGCCCGGGCGAGGTGATCTCGCGCGACGAATTCCGGGAAGCCATCTGGGGAAGCGAGACCTACGTCGATTTCGACGCGGCGTTGAACGTTTGCATCCGGCAGATCCGCGCCGCCCTGAACGACGACGCCGATCACCCTCGTTATGTCGAGACCCTGCCGCGCCACGGCTACCGGTTCGTTGCGCCGGTACAGGTCCCGAGGCCCGTGGTGGACGCGCCGGCTCCACCAGCGACAGAGCCGCCCTCGCCTCTTCCGGTTGCTAGGGTCCGGCGCAGCCGCTGGTTCCTGGCCGGCGGCAGTGCTGCTTTGCTGACCGGCGCTGTCGCCGGGTTGATCCTTTGGCACACTCGGCCTCCAGGCAGCGAACCGCGTATCAGCTCGATCGCCGTGCTGCCCTTTGAAGACCTCAGCCTGCAGAAGGACCAAGCCTTCCTCTGCGAGGGCATGGCTGAAGAACTCATGTTCGAACTTTCGCTGGTGGACGGCCTGAAGGTAATGGCGAGGGGCTCGGCGTTCCGGTTCGGAGGGAAGAATGTGGACGAACGAGATGTTGGCGCGAAGCTCCACGTCGATTCGGTGCTGGCAGGCAGCTTGCGGCGCGAGGGGGACCGGCTGCGAATTACGGCTCGCCTGGTGGATGCAAGAAACGGATACCAGTTGTGGTCCGGTGAATATGATGAGAAGCTGGAGAACCTCCTCGCCGTGCAGAGGAGAGTGGCGGACGCAATCCTTCTCAACCTCAGGCTGAGCTTGAGAGGTGAGCAGGCGGCCAGTCGAAGTCCTGCGAATTCAAACCAGGTGGGAACCTACGAGCTGTACCTGCAGGGCCGCTATCACTTGAGCAAGCGGAATGGGGACGCCTTGCGAAAGAGCATCGAGATCTTCCGCGAGGCCATAGCGGGCGATCCGGGTTACGCGCCTGCGCACGCGGGACTGGCGGATGCTTTTGCTTTGCTGGGGAACAACGGGAGCATGCCACCGGAGCGGGCCTTTTCCGATTCGCGCGCCGAGGCGCTCGAAGCGCTGCGGCTGAACGAACGTCTCCCGGAGGCTCACGTTTCTCGTGGTTTCGTAGCATGGCTCTATGATGCGGACTGGCCTGTGGCGGAAGCCTCGTTCCGCCGGGCAATCGAGCTCAGCCCTGGTTATTCCGAAGGGCACCACATGTACGGGCATGTGCTCCAGCAGACCGGAAGGCTCGACCAGGCGCTGGTCGAGATGAAACTCGCTGGCAGTCTGGACCCGCTTTCTCTTCCCATCAGCGAGGAGATCGGGCATACGCTTTATCTCCAGCGCAAGTACGACGATGCGATCCAACAGTACTGGAAAACGCTAGCCGTTGACGCATCGTTTG
>JBGPHB010000108.1:0-9034 GCA_041484155.1 Bryobacteraceae bacterium | reverse complement strand
GAAACCAGCAGGCGTTTACCCCCACTTGACCGTGCTCCTCGGCGGTTTTTGGGTGGGCAATTGGATGGGCAAGCCTCCGAACCGAAACCCGTGATCTTGGGTGTGATCACACCGTCCCTCGTATGAGCTCTCGTTTGTAACACGATCTTTCTTGACCACGGTCCGCCAGGCGGTGGGCCGTTTTGCTTTTAGTCCGAAAACACAAGGCCGCCAACAGGGTCTCAACCTGGGGCGGCCTTTTCCATTTCCCGAAAGGAAACCAAACAGTCAATGGATACACTAACACAATCCGTAAAGTGTCGCCTCTGCAAATCCCCTCCCTCCCCAGGCCGGCAGTGTTGCGCGCGCTGTGAACCACAATTCTTGGAATGGCAGCGCGGGAAGCGCCGACGCCGTGCAACCGCGACGCGCGTGCGCCTGGCGGCGGCCCGTCTGCGGAATGCGCCTATCTGGGCGTTTCCATGGAGGCGCGTATGAGCGCGTCACGGCAACCTGGGCGGAAAGCCATTTCTACATTTTGGGAGCGCGTGGCACGCTTCGAGCGGGAAAACATTGAGGCCGCGCGAATCATTCTCCGGGATGTAAACC
The DNA here is from genome assembly GCA_041484155.1 of Bryobacteraceae bacterium. Lineage (GTDB taxonomy): Bacteria > Acidobacteriota > Terriglobia > Bryobacterales > Bryobacteraceae > Palsa-187. The sequence goes on along the minus strand of JBGPHB010000108.1, from coordinate 8,446 downwards.
GCTACGGAGGCGAATCCGCCGGCCTCGTGATCTGGGCCCGCATGGTCACGCGCCGTGAGGTTAACCGGCGGCGGGAGGCTGCATGAAAGCCTCTGCCGTAATCGCCATCGATCCCGGCCCGGTTCGCAGCGCTCTCGTCAAGTGGGACGGAGAGCGCGTCGGCTTCTCAATATACAAGCCCAACGATGAGATTCTCCAATTTCTCTACCAGCGAAAATTTCCTTTGCCGGTCGTAATCGAGAAGATCGCGAGCTACGGCATGCCTGTGGGCGAGACCACGTTCGAAACGGTCTACTGGTCCGGGCGGTTCGCGGAGGCTTCCGGCATCGGCACGGTTGACCGGATCACACGCGGTGAGGTGAAAATGCACCTCTGTCACTCGATGCGGGCGAAGGATGGAAACGTCCGCTGGGCGATCATTGACCGTTTCGGAGGAAAAGAGAAGGCCATCGGCCGGAAAGCCACGCCTGGGCCGCTCCACGGCATCGCGGGCGACGTTTGGGCGGCGCTGGCCGTTGCAATCACTTGGTGGGATACCCATTCGGATGACCACGCAATCGAGGCTCCTTTCGAGTCGACCATCGAGGTGCGGCAATGAGATCCGCCGCTCTTCTGAAGCAGGACACCGACAACGTCCGGCGTACCAATGACATCGTCGCCGTGATCGGCGAGTATGTGCGCCTCAAGCGCGCGGGCGCGGCGGGCCGGCACGTGGGGCTCTGTCCCTTCCACAAAGAGAAAACGCCGTCGCTGACCGTAAACACTGAACGGCAGCGCTTCAAGTGCTTCGGCTGTGGGGCCGGAGGCGATGTGTTCGAATTCGTCCAGCGAATCGAGGGTGTGGGCTTCCAGCGCGCTAAAGAGGCCCTAGCATCGCGCGCCGGCGTGGAGCTTGCCGAGCAGCTAACGCCGGCCGAGAAGCGTGAGTACGCCCGCCGGCGCGCCGCGGCTGAGCCGCTCGCCGCCGAACTCGCGCGCGCTGCCGCCGACTGGGCGGACGGGCTCGATCGATTCTTGGTGCGCCATCTGGAATCCAGGGGCAAGCTGACGGCTGAGTTGCTCAGTCTCGACGTCGACCCCGGCAATCTGCTCATCGACGCCCGGCGACGGGTTTCAATCGTGCGCGAAGCGAGACCCGATTCGCTGATTCGGGCTTTCCGGGCGACCCCGGAACCAGAGCGCCGCCATTTCTTGGAGGCCGGCCGGGCCGATCGGAAAAATGCTGAAGCCGTCACGCGGGCCATCGTCGACTTACTCGCCCAGGCTGAACAGCGGCGGCCACTCTACAAGGCGGACCAGAGAGGGACGCTGTGAGGGATCCGAGAAAACTCAAAGCCGCGGCCGTTGAGGATCTCATCGAGAATCCGCCGCCATCTATCGCCGAGGGATGGAGAACGCGACTGATCAAGAGCGAGAGGGGGAAGCGGCTGCCGGTCGTCGCGAATGTGCTCATTGCGCTGCGTCACGCGCCCGAGTGGCAGGGAGTCCTGCACTACAACGAGAGCTCCCTCGACGTAGTGGCAAAGGCGGTGCCACCTTGGGAGGAAACGCGCAAAGTCCCCTTCACCTGGACCGACGAGGACGACGTCCGCGTGGCGGCCTGGTGCCAACATATGGGCATTCTCGCCGGCCGGGAAACCGCAGGCCAGGCCGTTCAAACCATCGCCCGCGAACATCCGTTCCATCCCATCCGGGACTACTTCGACTCGTTGACGTGGGACGGCGTCAGCCGGATTGACGACTGGCTTGTGCTTTACATCGGAGCCGATCCATCAGACTACGCTCGCGCCGTGGGCGCGAAGTGGCTGATCGGCGCCGTGGCCCGCACGTACCGTCCCGGCTGCAAGAATGATACCTGCTTGATCTTTGAAGGCCCCCAGGGGACCCTGAAATCCACAGCGCTGAGAGTGCTCGCCGAGCCGTGGGTCACCGACGATATGCCCGAACTCGGCAACAAGGACAGCGCGTTGCAAACCCGCGGGGTGCTGCTGATCGAGTTGAGCGAGCTCGATTCGATGGCTAAGAGTGAGGTCTCGCGCATCAAGTCGTTCATCTCGCGCAACGCTGACCGGTTCAGGCCGCCGTTTGGGCGCCGCCCGATTGAGGCGCCGCGCGAGTGCGTGTTCGCTGGCTCCTCAAATCACACGTCTTATTTGCGCGACGAGACAGGCGGCCGAAGGTTTTGGCCGATTCGGTGTGGGAAGATCAACATCGCCGAACTGAAGCGCGACAAGGACCAGCTTTGGGCCGAGGCGCGCGACCGGTTCCGCGCCGGCGCGAGCTGGTGGCTCGATGAGCGGCGCCTCGTAGACGCGGCCGTGGAAGAGCAAAAGCAGCGCTACGAGGGCGATCCCTGGGACGAAGCCATCTACACGTGGGCGGAAGGCAAAGAGAGCGTCACGATCGAAGGAATCCTGGGACCAGCGTGCCTCGACAAGCTGAAGGGTACCTGGACGCAGGCCGACAAGATCAGAATCTCTCGATCTCTCGTCGCTCAGGGATGGAAACGCTACCAACACTGCGAGGGAAAGAGACGAGAATGGCGCTACAGGCCTTCACCAGTATCACCAGTCTGAGGGTCGGAGACTGGTGACCGGTAGCCAGTTGATTCTTAAGCCATGTCACCAGTATCACCACTATCACCACTCTCTCCTCGCGCGTATAGGTATTTTATAAAGACTACTGGGGATAAATGGGGGGTGACACCAGAACCAACTGGTGAACTGGTGATACTGGTGAGTGAATAACGAAGCATACCGAAGCATTTCGAAGCAGAGCAAAAGGAGCGTAAGTGGCTAGGAACTGTTCAATTTGCAGTGATCCCCGACTTTCGGAGATCGACGCCGCCCTTCTGGGAACCGAAGCATATCGAAGCATATCGAAGCAATTTTCCCTGTCGGAATCGGCCGTCTACCGGCACAAAAAAGACCATCTCCCAGTCGTTTTGGGGCGCGAAATGGAGGCCGCTGGTTTGACCCCGGCGGGGCTGCTGGGCGCCGAAATCTCGGCAGATGGGGAGTCCGGGGACCAGCCAGCACATGCCGTCCTCAAGAGCGGAGTGGACGGAGACAGCCTCGTCAATCACCTGGGTGAACTACACACCAGCACGCTGAGCATCCTGAAAGACTCGATGGAGGCGGGCCGGAGCGAGACGGGGTTGAAGGCCGTCCGAGAGGCCCGCCAAAACGTCGAGCTGGTTGCTAAACTCGCAGGCCTCCTTCCTGTCGAGCAGCAGTTTAGCCGCGTCGGCATCTTCGTCCTAGCACCGGCGCTGGGCATTACGTTCGATGGCACGGGCGCGGTGGTGGCGGCGGCGAGCGAGCCCGAGCCCAAGGTGATCGACGTGACGGCGACGCGATGAGGGGATCGGTCCGTAGTGCACTGAGTGCACCTCCCTGCCCACTGAATGCCGTAGAATCATCGCTAATACTTTATCCTCAGAATTAGTATTGACAACCTGGGCCGCCGGGCGCATACTCTTGGCATGACCAAGGCGTACGCGTACCTCCGAGTCAGCGGCAAAGGGCAGGTCGACGGGGACGGTTTCCCCCGGCAGTTGAAGGCGGTGAAGGAGTACGCGGCGGCGCACGGCATCAAGATCGTGCGCGCTTTCCGCGAAGAGGGTGTCAGCGGATCCGTCGACCTGCACTTGCGGCCGTCGTGGTGCGAGCTCGTAGCCACACTGCACAGCAACGGCGTGCGCACCATCCTGATCGAGAAGCTCGATCGCCTGGCCCGCGACCTGATGGTGCAGGAGGCCGCGATCGCCGATCTCCGGAAGAACGGCTTCACGCTGATCTCCGCGGCCGAGCCGGATCTGATGGCCAACGATCCGACGCGCGTGCTCATGCGCCAACTATTGGGCGCCGTGGCGCAGTACGACAAGAGTCAGATCGTGCTGAAGCTTCGCGGTGCACGGATCCGGAAGCGCGCGGCCGCCGGGCGTTGCGAGGGGCGGAAACCCTACGGGTTCTACGCAGGCGAACAGGCCGCCATCGACCGCATGAGGGCCCTCAGGGATTCCGGGATGGGTTTCGACCGCATCGCCTCGGCGCTAAACGCGGAGAGCATCAAGCCGCGCACCGGCGAGCGCTGGCACGGCCTGGTGGTGAACCGGATACTGACGGGCAAGGGCCGAGCCGCCGCGGCCTGACAGTCGCGGACCCAACTTCATCGCCACAGCACCCGCCACCGGCACCCGCCACGGCGCAGGGCGGCCCATCACGCGGAGGGTGACCATCCCAAAACCGACCCCACCCCATGCCGTTCGAGCGGCAGATGGGATCCGAGGTTGGGTTCAGCGTTATTTGGCGCGCGCCTCCAAAGTTCCGCCGTGGAAGCCACGTGTAGGGAGGGCCCACTTAAAATCCTCAAATCCTGGTACCCCATAAGGTCTTTTTTACCGCTGGTTCCATCACCGCCGGTTTAGGGTGATTTCCAAAGTGCCACCGAATCCTCCTTGTGAACGCTCGGCGCACTGGGGGTTGTCAGACGCCTGATGAACTCGCGATTCAGTTCCTTCGGCCTCGCGAGTGCGGGCCGCCAGGACATCACGCGATAGGCTCCTAGCGGCACCCCTAAACAGCCCGTGATATCCTTCTGCTCATGAACTACCGCCGCGGCCTTCAGCGCGTCTACGCCGTGCCTGTAGTAGCGTTCGTGCTTTTCATCGCTGGCTGCCATGGTAAGGGATACGAAGTCATTGAACGCTCGCAGGAAGAGGTGCCGAACTTTCAGGCTCCCGGTTACCATGCCCAGGTCAATTATGTGTTGCTTCACGAGGGTCACAGGATTTACGCCAGTTGTGACACGCTGGACTATCTTGATCCGCACGCAACTTGTGGGTTCAGGCCGCTCAGGAGCTATGAATGTAGGTTGGGCCAAGATGGTGACCTTGCCAATGCCAAAGGTCCGCTCAGCGATCTAAAGTGCAAGGATGCTGATGGCAACAACGTGTATCTGTACGTAAGCAAAAAGGAATAGAGCCATTCCCGCCTAGCGCACTTTGAATCCCTTCGCGATCCACGGCACTACAGCTCGCCCTGGGAGACGGTTTGTCGCACGCCCGTGGCCCCGTGAAGATCGATGAACCAGCGCGCGTACCGGCAAGCATCAGCCCGGTTGCCTCGAACGTTCTTGACGTGGTAGCGAGGCGCGCCCGGCGACATGCGGACCCGGACGCGCCATTTCCCGTTGCTGTGGTTTTCGATTTTGACAGGCGGCGAGAGGCTCCGGCCACTTCCCTCTTCGTTATCGTCTGCGTCCATGCGATCACGCCGCCTTTCTTGGGCTCTTCCGTGCCGTGGCTTCGCCGGGCACCGGTTAACCTCTCTCCGCGCCAGAGTGGTCCTCGCGTCGGGTTTCAGCCGCTTCGAGGAGACCGACGTACTGCTCAACGAGCTTCACGCGGTCGCGCGAGACCTTGACGTAGGTGCTGTCGCTGTCGATCTCGTAGGCGAATGCCAGGGCCAAGACGCTTTCCGCGCGCTCGGATTCCGGCCCGTGGGTAACTCCTTCGAAGTTCTGCAAAACGGCCCATAACAGATAGAGCTCGTGCATCCGCGCCGAGCCCAGGAACCACTCGAAATTGCTTCTCAAGCCATCGCGCAGATGGGTCCGCACCATCTCGGAAACTGTTTTGGGCTTTTCTTCTTTGGGCTCTGGCCGCTCTTCGGGCCAGTGGCGAGAGATTTTCTGTATCCAGTCCTGGTGTAGATTACCAAGGTACTCGTCGGGGCTGCCCTTCGACATCCCGAATCTCAGCCGATAGCTGTGGCCCATGGCGGCAAAGATGAGGTTGTGTACGTCGTCTTGATGGCCACCGTTGAGAATTATGTCTCCGGCGAGGTCGCACACGAGCAGTTGAAAGTCGGTTAGCTCGCGTTTGAAGGTTTCGGGTTTCGCCCGGGGCTCCGGGGGCAGAGTCTTGGGCGTGGGTGATTTGGCGGTGCTCTTGTTGGGCATGCGTCTGTTCTTCTCCTTTGTTGCGGTTATACTGTCGCAACTAGTTATACCGCAGACGATGATGCTTGTCAATACCGATTGTTGCGGTTATACTCGTATCCAATGGCAAGCGAAAAACCGTTTCTGCACTTCGTCATCGAGCCCGAGCTTCTGAAGAAGATTGACGACTTCCACCACAAACACCGCTTCAAGAATCGCGCGAGCGCGATCAAATGGTTATTGGATAACGCTTTGAAGCAAAAGCTGGCGCCGGATACGAAAGGCGAGTGAATCGATCTATGGGGATCATGCTCAACGAGGAAAGCATCGCCGAAAGCCTCGATGAAGCAGTTAGGAATTTGGAGTCAGGAAACACCGAACAAGCCCAGGGCGCACTGGAAGTGCTCGACTTTGGACGCCTCGTTCGACGACCCATCGAGGATTCCAGCAAGACCGTGAGATTTGTTGATCCAGCCGGCCCTTTCGGCGGCGAGCGGGTCTACGCCACTTATCAGCATATTAGTGCGTGTCTCGGTGCGATCGACAAGCACGAATTGGAAGCCGCACTATCTGAGGCGAAGGCCGCCGAAGCGCGGTGGGCCAAGAAGGGGAAGTGATGACTGAGACCAAGCACCCGCAAGGGACCACGGCCGAGCGGAGCACTCTCACCACGGCCGCCGAGGCGATCGGCACCAAGCTCGGAGAGTTGGCAGTGAGAATGGGACTCGCGAAGCCCGCGGCGAAACCAAAGAAGGCTGCAAGGCCGACGAAGAAGCCGGCGGCATCAGTCTCGAAGCCAGCCAAGCCTGCGCGTAAGTCCACCCGCAGGGCCTCGGCGCGAGGCAAGAAGGCGGATGCAGCGGCGGCCAAATTGCGCCCGGCGAAGGCGCGGGCAAAGAGGGCGAACTGAGCGGAGTAGCAGCCCGTGATATGTTTTCATAGTGAACAAAGCCAAGCGTAAGCCCAAGGCGCCCGAATGGACCGAAGTTGAATCGGTAACATTGCGAGCATTGCCGTATCGTCCGACGAAGCGATTACGTCGTACCGCTGAGCCCAGTTATGGCCAGCGTGGCTGGCGAACGGCGCAGTTTCAAGGCGATGACGGAACCCTTTACGAGCGCGAGCGCGATGGCGAATATGAGCGCTGGTGGCAAATCACCGAGCAGCGCGGCGCGCGTAAGAAACTACTCTACAAATTCATCCCGCCCAAGAAAGATCTGGATTTCGGAGACACGCTCGATCGGCATGATGACTTTCAATTCCTGGTATGGGCGCTACGGGGATTGGTTGACGAAGCAGACGAGCAAAAGACATTTGGTTCCATCGCACTGACCGATATACGTTCCGAACTGCGGAACCTCGGTGACGCCGTCGACCACCTTGGAGCCAAAATGGAGGCGCTCCGGCCTGTAGTTCATTAAGGCCGCTCAGTGCGTTCTTCCGCCGGCAGCGCGCCGGGCGGCTATTTCTTCTGACCTGGGCGAGACCCTTGCCGCCCAAAACAACTCTTGCTACCGTTGTTCTAGCCGCCTAGCTCCTGCAGGGCGACAAGCGGGCATCCCTGACCCCGCTGGCGGCACTCCAACTTTCAGGGCGCAGCAGGGAGCGCATGACAACACCGCAGCCAGCCAACGAACAGCGTCAAGAAATTCAGGCGTACGCTTGGGCAGCGTGTCCGAGGCTGGACGAACAAGGCGACCCAAAATACTTTAAGACCAAAAAGGCCGGGGAGCGCTTCCTCCGATCCGAGATCCTGAGGTTGCCCGATGCCGGGCTGCCCCATGAAGAGGAACCCCTGGAAGCAAGGCTTGGGAGGAGAGCCAGAAGACAGCGGGAGCTAATCGAAAAGAGCCGACAAATTAAAAGCGGCAAATTGCGGCACTTCTCCTTTCCCCAATATCTTCTTCCCATTCGAAACAGTGACCGTGGCGTCCGGCTCGTGCCTATCCGCGACTTACCTGGCACCAGTGGCCAGCCGTGCAACCACCGTTTTTCGAACTTTCTGACCATGGAGAAGCTTGGTTCTCCGAGCGAATCGACTGACAGCCAGATTGACCGCGCGTTCGAAGGCCGATGGCCAGATTATGTGTGCGCCCTCAGCCCGGATTGCTTTGTTGAAATTGAGGAAGACGCCGAAAAGAGACAGGGTCACGAGTTTGTTGGCCGCAAACATCGGAGCATCGCCGCGATCGTGCTGCGGGCAGTGTACGACCTTGAGGAGAGTCTCTTCCGCGCTTGGCCTAGCGTAACTAACTTGGTCGTCGCGGACTTTTTCCAATCATGGCAGTTCCAACGACACATCGCCGTGTTTTGCAAGGACATCATCGACAAGCTGCGTTTTCAGGTTTCCCCGTTGGAAAGTTTTGCGATGGAGCGGGCAGCACCCGATGCGCGTCACTTCATCTACGTGCAAGCCGCGTGTTACGCCCACGAACTCCGTTCGGTCAGTCCGACTACATGCCCAGCAGAGACGCCGGCGCCACAGCCCGATCCGCACGTTGAT
>JBGPHB010000107.1:0-9038 GCA_041484155.1 Bryobacteraceae bacterium | reverse complement strand
CGAAACTTAAAATCACCGTGATCACGACGCCGCAAATTCCGCCGATGTTGCCGATGGCAGCCAATTTGCCGAATTTCATCTCCTTCATCGCAACGTGCGTTCGTGGGCTCGACGCCCCGCCAAGAATTACGCCTGCAGTGGAAAGGCGAAGTAGCGCCGTCAGCTCGACGTTCCATAGAACCTGGCCACGAGGGGGGCGACCGCAAACAGGACGGCAGCCAGCGAGACGGCCCGGCCAAACCCCAGCCACCATGCGGTGTTGACGTAGTGATCCTCGCCTCCGTTGGGATTCTGAACCAGTCCTTCTCGGACTCCTATGTCCGTGAATGACTGAAGTACCCCACCGGCCGATAGCACAATCGCCAGTGCACCAAAGGCTTCGGGCGCCAGGAGACGCGTTAGAATCATGTTTCGTCCAAACCTGGCGGCTTGCTCAGCCACATTGCCGCTACCCAGCCACGCGCCACCCCGAAGAACTTTGGCCTTCAGGCTATCGCCCAGAAGGACCGATTCCACGGCGCGGCTCATTCGCGCGTATGCCCGCGCGACGACGGGCTGTGGGCTTTCACTTCTAGATGAAATCATACTTAACAGGGTGGCTTGGCGACTCTTAGCAAGAAGCGTCACTCCAGGGCAAGTTAGGGGGCGGAAGCCTATTTCAAGACCGAGGGCAGTACCATGGACAGCGGACCCCGACGGGAGGATCGGGCACCTACAATCCCATCGCTCTCAAATTTGTTCTTGGAATAGCTTCCCGGGTGAAACTACTGTTGGCCAGGCGCCGCCGCAGCCGCCTGCTCGATCAGTTGAAACACATCCTTGGCGCGGGCAGCTATAAATGCTTTGTGGCGGATGCGCTGAACATAAAGCCGCCCGCAGTCTCCTTCTCGACGTAGGAACATTGAACCGAGTAATGCTGGGGACTCCAGGAACATCCTATCGTGGTGACCGAAAACGCGTAGGCCGTTCTCGGCCCGATCGCAACCGCGAATGTGATGCGCCCTTGGGCAGGCATCTTCATTCCGACGGTTTCCGAAAACCCAGGCAATCCTAATGAACGATGGCAGTAAGGTTTGAGGGAGGATTTGGTCCTGTCGCGGCCGAGTGCTGGTAAGCTCCCACATCCCACGCTCCGGTCGCCGGGCGCGCCACCGGTGTCCGCGTGCCCCCGGCTGACGTGTCGAAGTTGAGTGGCGCGATGCCCAAGCTGGTTAGATTCACGCCAGCACCAATCAGGGCCGATCCAGCCTGTGGAACTCCCGAAGCATTTACGCCCAGGCGAGCTGGGTTAGCGCCATGGGAATCGCAGGAACAGGCTGACTTCCACGAAGAAAAGTCATTCGCCCCGGTGGTTCCATACTGCCATGGTGGATTTCCACTTATTCCAATCGCCCCATACACATTGTAATCGATCGCCGTAACTGATAAACCAGGACCATAGACTTGTATGAATTGGCCATATCCCTCGGTAGCGTTATTCTCAATTGTGACTTTCCCTCCTATTAAGGTCGCCTCAACATTAGATGAAGTCGTCGCCACGCCTATATGTGTGTTGTTAACGAACAGAATCGGAGTTCCACTGAAAATCCAAGCTGGCTGAAGGTTTCCTGGATATTGGATCTCGACATTGTTGAATACATAAAAGTTATTTGGGATAGCAAACTCCTGGTAGATGAATGTCGCGGTAGTGCAGCACGTTCCCCAATCGCCGTCAGAGAGATTGTTGTAGAATTCCGTGCGAATCGAATCCGATGCCGTATTCATGTACAAATGAAGCACATTATGGTGAAAGCTGTCTGAGGTGGTATCCCAATTGGTGGTAGAACCAAAATGGTTGTCGTGAATCGAGACCGTCCGCGCCCCGTCCCCGCTATCCTCAATGGCCCAGTTGTCGTTATAGACGTAGTTGCGGTAGAAATTCACTGTCGCATTCGATGGTGACTCAATTTTAAGCACGGTGCCCATGTCGTGGAATGTTGAATCGTGCATCGAGATCGTCCCTGCACACGGGTTGCAGACAAAAGCATAGGTGTTAGTGTCAGCACTGTCTGTTGAATCGCCGAGCGATGTGTGCTGATAAAAATTACGTATAATCAGATTCCTAAATTCCAGATTCCCGCCGCTGGTTCCGTCGAACGCCCCTAGACCGACCGTCTTGTTGGCAAGGGATGAACCATTCGCCGTGTTCTCGATGATCCCAGTACCGCTATCGCGGGTCGAGCATACGGTGCCTGGGCCGCAGGGCGAGCCTCCATCGAATAGAAGATTGCTATATCCATTAAGTGAAATCGCGCTACCAACCCCCAGGCTGACCTTGGCTCCGCTCTCCCACAGAACTTCAATTACGCCGCCGCTGATGCCACTCGCCTGCACTTCCAGCTCGGTGCTGATCGTCCCGCACAGATGGACGATCGTTCCTGGCCCGATCTGGCCTGAACCCGAGCCCCAGTTGCCGGCTGCGTTGAAAAACGTGTAAGCGCGGGCGTTGGCACAATTGCTGCCGTCCGCGGTCCCGGCCGAGCTCTGCGCAATGTAGGTGTTGGTCGCGCTGGCCATCGCGCAGCCGTTGGCGAGTCCTACAAAAATCATGGTAAAAACCGAATGTTTGGCCGAGAGTCTCATCGCAGTCTAAGCTCCACACACTCTCGAACTTGAGTGTCTCGGATTCCCGCTTTCGTAGAATTCGTTCGCCGCGGCCGCAGTGCCTTTGAGTGCCAGCCCTGCACATGCGGTTGGGCGGAACGAAAGCTTCAAACACCTTGTCATAGGACTCCTTTTCGACTTGCCCTGGACCATATCGGTACTACGAAGCAGAACATTAACTTATGGGATACGCCTGACGCGTGGACCGTTTCAGTTGGGGGGCAATAAAACGTCTATGGAGTCGCCGTTCCGAGGGACCAGCGCCTGGTACTCCACCCTAGCGCTTGCTCGTCATTAACTTGGACGCGTACTGTACCGTATGGAGCCAGTCGTATGCCCCATCCAGTTTCGCCCGAAAAAGGCGGGGGTCGTCGTGGGTGTTTACCGGCAAGCGCTTCATAAAGTACCGGTCGCCCGCGCGATCCGCCGTCCCGATGATTGTTGAAACACCGTTCTCGTACCCGCTCTCTTCCAGCATCCGGCGGAGCTTCTGCCGGAACAACCGGTTCGTCTCCGGAAACGCGTAGGGGTAAGAGAAAGACCTTACCGGACAGCCCAACCGCTCCTCGATGGTCTCCTTGGAGCTCCGCACTTCGTATCGAAGATCGTCCAGATTCAAGCGCTTCAGCTCCGGATGCGTCACCGTATGAGAACCGAACTCAATACCTGCGCTTTGAAGTTCCCGAACCTGGCTCCAGGTGAGGCACTCGGCGCCCTTGAAACTTCGGGCCACTTCGCCAACGTGCGCCGTTGGCAAAAAGACGGCCGCGCTGAACGCGTACTTGTGCAGGATGGGGAATGCGTTTGTGTAGAAGTCCTGGTAGCCGTCGTCAAACGTAATCACGACGGGTTTGGCCGGCGGAGGCTCGTCTGGACCCTCGATACGAGTCACAGCCTGATGTAGATTCACAACCGTGTATTGATTCTCCTGCAGAAGCCTCATCTGACAATCGAATGCTTGAGGCGTTGTCACCGTCTGATAGTACGGGTGGGTTCTCTCCTCGCGGGAGTCCGAAACACTGTGGTACATCAGAATCGGAACGCGGCCGCGAGATGATCGCCGCCGTAATGGATGAAACAAGTACAACGTAGCGAGTGCGTCCATTCGCGGCATTGGCTCTACCACCTCGCCAGGACCCTCGGCAGGATCAGCAGACCTTTTCTGCGGAAACGAAATTCACGACTTCGCTGACGACTCTGCGCTGCTGTTCCTCCAGCAGTTGCGGGAACATCGGCAACGAAACGATTTCCGCCGAGACTCGTTCGGTCACGGGGAAGTCTCCGCGCCGGTAACCGAGAGACTTGTAGGCGTTCTGCAGGTGCAACGGAATCGGGTAGTGAATCCCAGTGCCGATGTCCACCGAAGCGAGATGCTTCATGAATTCGTCGCGGTTCTCCACTCTGACAACGAAGAGATGGTAAACGCTCTTGGTCCAGGATGGTTCGTATGGCAAGGTGATCGTCGCATCCGCAGCGGCGAATAACTTGCGATAGCGCGAGGCGGCTTCGCGGCGAAGCGCGGTCCATTGCGGAAGATGCTTCAACTTGATTTGCAGGATTCCCGCTTGAATCGAGTCCAGGCGTCCATTGTAGCCTTCCATCTCGTGATAGTACTTTTGGCTCTGGCCATGGTCGCGGATCATCCGGACCTTTTTCGCCAGGTCCGCATCGTTGGTCGTGACCGCTCCGCCTTCGCCGCAAGCGCCCAGGTTCTTACCGGGATAGAAGCTGAATGCCGCCGCTTTCCCCATCGACCCGGCCTTCCGCCAGCGGTTTTCCTTCTTCGAGAAGTACGCGGCGCCGTGAGCCTGGCAGGCGTCTTCAACCACGATCAGGCTGTACTGTTCGGCAATCTCCAGAATGGCGTCCATGTCGGCCATCTGACCGTAAAGATGCACCGGCACGATCCCGGCCACGCGGCTTCGCGTTTTGCGGTCTACCAACTTCCCCGTCGCGAGGTCGATCTCGCACTCCACCTCGATGTACTCCCGAAGTTTGCGCGCGTCCATGTTGTAAGTGCGTTCGTCAATGTCCACGAACACCGGGCGCGCACCGGCCTGTGAAATCGCTTCGGTGGTGGCGATAAATGTGTTCGGAATGGTGATGACGATGTCGCCCTGCCCGATTCCGGCGGCGATAAACGCGAATCGCAGAGCGTCCGTGCCGTTTCCAACGCCGATGCAATGCTGCGCGTCACAATACTTGGCGAAGTCTTGCTCGAACCCTTGAACCATTACGCCGCCAATGAAGCCAGCCGTTTCCAGGGCCGTCCGGAACACGCCGAACAACTCTTCTTGGAGCTCCGTGTGAGGAGCAACCAGGTCCAGGAATGGAATTCCTTTTGTTCCGCTCATCTTACTTTTACCCCCTCGTAGGCCCCCTCATACGCCAAAGCAGGCGCACTCCGTAACACCCGCGCGGGGTTTCCGGCAACGACCGTATTGGCGGGCACGCTCTTGGTGACGACACTTCCCGCACCGATGATAGCGTTCTCTCCGACGGTCACCTTTGCGAGAATCGTGGATCCGGATCCAATCGAGGCCCCTCTCTTAATCAGGGTGGTCTCCACCTTCCAGTCCCGCTCAGTTTGCAATTCTCCGTCAGGAGTGGTCGCCCGTGGATACGTATCGTTGATGAAAATCACGCCATGCCCCACGAAGACGTTGTCTTCAATCGTCACTCCTTCGCAAACAAAGGTGTGACTGGAGATCTTGCACCGGCTCCCGACTCTTGCGTTCTTCTGGATCTCGACGAAGGCCCCTACCTTGGTGTAATCACCAACCTCGCATCCGTAAAGATTCACGAACTGGGCCAGCTTGACGTCTTTGCCAAGCTTGACATCCGCGGCAATGCATCTGTGGTCGTTCACGCGTAAACCGCCTCTCCTTTCCTCTTCAATGATTCCTCGGCTGCCTCGAGCATCCTCACCACCCTTAAGCCGGCCATACCGTCATTGAAGGGCGCGTTGTTGTTTCTAATACAATCGACAAAATAGGCCAGTTCTGCTTTGAGGGCCTCCGTAGCCTCGATCTTCGGCGCCCACATATCTCCGGAACGGTAGCTGACCAGCAGGTCGTAAACCCCCTCGCGACCGCCCATTTGAACACCCCGGTCGTAGACCTTGATCTTTTCGTCCGCTTCCAGGTCGTTCCACACCAGCATTTTCTTTTCTCCTCCAATCAGAGTGGTTCGAACCTTCACTGGAGAGAGCCAATTGACGTTGATGTGGGCGATGACATTGTCCGGAAAGTACGCAGTCATGAACGCGATGTCCGTCAGACCATTCAGGTGTGCTTCGCCGGTGGCCACAATCGCCTCGGGACGCTTCCCGATCAGGTAGTCGACGATCGCCAGATCGTGGGGAGCAAGGTCCCACAGAACGTTCACATCGTGCTGGAACAATCCCAGGTTCACGCGGGTTGAGTCGTAGTAGTAGAGTTTGCCCAGCGTATTGTCATTGATGAGCTGGTGGATTTTCTTGACGGCGCCAGTGAACAGAAACGTGTGGTCCACCATGATCCGCAGATTGTTCTTCTCCGCCAGTTCGATCAACTCCTCGGCTTGATGCGAGGTGGACGTGAACGGCTTTTCGACGAAGACGTGCTTCCCATTGCGGAGTGCGCTCTTGGCCAGCTCGAAATGCGTCCAGACGGGCGTGATCACCGCAATCGCATCAATGTCGGGCGAAGACAACAGTTCGGACGCGTCGGTGGCGACCTGGACGTCGGGGTAGGCCTGTTTTGCCCGTCGCAGGGCGGAAGTGCTCTTGTCGCAGATGGTGACAACCTGTGCCGATTCAAGACTGCGAAGATTGCGGACTACGTTCGGACCCCAGTATCCGTAGCCGATAACACCAAATCGAATCATATTTTCATCCTTCCAGTTGCCGGTCAAATTTCACGACCAGAGCACGGCCACCAAAGCGTTCTATAATTGCGCGCCCTTCTCGCGCGACTAGTGCCCGGGGAAACCGGTATGACAAAGCCGGTGTGATAAACCGCGCGACGCGGAAATGCTCCTAATAAGCGCCGTCGCCCATCAGCATTGCACGGGGCGTCTGCAAGAGAATTTTGACGTCCAGCCACAGCGACCAGGATTGCCCATATTGCAGATCCAGGCGCACCATTTCGTCAAATTTGGTCCTGCTCCGTCCCTTGACTTGCCACAATCCAGTGATCCCGGGCTTCACCGCCAACAGGCGGCGCTTGTGCCATATGTCGTAACAGTCGACCTCGTAGGGGATCGGCGGTCGCGGGCCCACCAGTGACATCTCCCCCATTAGAACGTTGAGGAATTGCGGCAGTTCATCCAGGCTCGTCCTGCGCAGGAATCTGCCGACGGATGTAATTCTTGGATCGTCCGTCAGCTTATAAACACTTTGCTGTTGACCTGGTGGCTGTGCTGAGCCCGCCGTGCCCGCGATCAGTCGCTTTACGTATTCTTCATGAATGGCCGGATTGTTCGCGGTGTACATGGACCTGAATTTCAGGAACGTAAACTTGTGTCCATACTGTCCTACACGCTGCTGGCGAAACAGGATGGGGCCTTTCGAAGTCAATTTGATCGCGGCGGCGATGGCAATCAGGAGGGGCGAGAAAAGAGCGAGCGCGAAGAGGCTGCCGACAATATCCATGCACGTCTTGACCAGCATGGCGAGTCTTTTCGGGTCGCTGTCCCGGAGTAAGTCCGGGTACGGAGTTGAGGCAGCTGCACTACCGGGACCTTGCTCATGCCAGTCCTCCGGAAAGATATGGCAGGACAGGCTAATCTGCTTTATCTCCTCGCTGCTTAAGGTATCGGATAGCGCCGCACTGATTTTGGTCAAGAGCGCGTTTGCAACCGACCTCCCTTCGGCGGGGGCTATCTCGGTAAAGATGACTCCAACCACGGATCCGTCCCGATACCATCCTTTGGCGTCTGTCTCCCTGGTCGAATGCGAGAGTGCACACAGAACTTTTTCAAAGGGCCCCCGTTTGCCGCGCGCCATGAGCAGGCTGCGGGATGCCAGAAGCATGAGCACAAAACGCCTGCGGGAACGCTCCGTCCGCTTCTGTTCGAGATGGAGCGTTTTCATGAAGGACTCTTGGGCGATGAGCTCCGACGTGGAGAACCCGATGACCGGACTGACGCCGTTCACATTTGGCCCGGAGTTTGTCTTAAGGCGTAGTTTGTTCAACATGGGCTGAAGTACCTGTCGTCGATCTTGGTTGCTGCTTTACGAAGGTCTAATATATCCCCTGTTCACGCGCGCAACGAGTGCAAAAAGTCCTATGCGGGTGGGGTACTTGAATGGGAACTTAGATCTAAATACCGGGAGCCTTTGCAACCAAAGCAGGCTCGGAACCCGCCGCCGAACGCCCGTTCACTTCGGGAGGCCTTACCCATTGCTGTTCGATTTCCACGGCAACCGAGCGCCTGAGTACCGTTACAGAGACGACCATCCGGTGCTGCTTTCGCGATTGGATCAGAAACCCCTCGAGTCCCGCCAAAGGCCCTTTCTCAAGCCGCACGCGCTGCCCAACATCAAGAAAGGGCCACGGCTCGGTTCGAAGGTCGGCTCGAACCGCAGTCTGGATGGTGGCAATTTCCGTGTCGTCGATGGGGATCGGAGTCTTTCCGATACCGACAAAGTGAAGAGCGCCGGGAATGGTCAGTAGAGGCAGCCGGCATTCTGGACTCAATCGGCAGAAGACGTATCCTTGGAAGAGTGGAACTTCCACCGACTTGAAGCGATCGGACCAGCGGTGGCAGTGGCGATACAGCGGCAGGAACTCTTCGAACCCCTTGTGATGCACGCCCGCAGCAACTACTTTTTCACAGCGTGACTTAACTCGGAGGGCGAACCACTGCTGCCCAGATTCTCTCGTCTGCATCTCTTTGGTTAGGGGAGACGACAACCGGAAGGCCCGTCCAGTTGTCTTTCCTCCGTAGACTGGTAGCCGTCGTTGGAGTAAGCTACCGCCCCTTGAGTCCCATGAACCGCTTGCTCCGTTCCGGCTACGGGACCCCTGTCCCCTTCTTTGCTCGGGGGTGGAGCATTGCGTAAGGCAGTTCGAATGCCACACCTGCACTATCCTCTAATGCGGTTACGTTTCAATGTGTTACGAGATTTGTGAGATGGAAATAAATGTACCAGTGATGAAGACGATTTGGACTTGCTCCCAATTTATGAGACAACGCACCCGGCTTGGAACGTGCCGCCACCGGGCTTAGCCGTGACAGTGCGAACTCGCAAACCGTAACACGATTGCGAAGACAGTACTTAGGTACGTTCACAGCGGTTGCGAAAGGAGCGGGGACTCGGGTAGCTTGGGAATGGAGGAATGGCCGAGTGGTTGAAGGCGGCGGTCTTGAAAACCGTTAGCGGGGTGACTCGCTCGGGGGTTCGAATCCCT
>JBGPHB010000106.1:0-9055 GCA_041484155.1 Bryobacteraceae bacterium | reverse complement strand
GGTGATGTTCACGCGTTCGGTGTGCGCGCCGACCGTGAGGGCGTTCCACGCTTGTCCGGGATTCTCGATTGTCGCGGTGTCGTTCGCTGCCGGGTAATCGTGCGGGGCGATGTCGTCGCGAATATTACCTGCCGAGACGATAAGGAGTTTCTGGTTGAGGTTATCGCCGAAACAGATGTTGTCGACGGCTGCGGACCATGATGATGGTTGCCCACGGAGGGTGTCAATGTTGCTCGTGACGGCCATGCAGACGACCCTGTGTCGTTGCGGTGCCTGTATCTCGGCGCGGGCGATGCACTCTGCGGTGATCGCCCCGTAGAGTGTTGGCTCGTGTTGTGCACCGTCTGGCGCGAGCATCGTGACGGCTTCGAGACGGTGGTCGAGAGCGATGGGCGCCTGGCTTTCGAGAGCGGCTTGGAAATTTCCGTAGAGTGCGACGCCGCTCATGGCTGTGCCATGGCCGTTCCAGAACGCGCTGTCCCCTGCGGGCCATGTTGGATCGTAGCGATGAACGTCTTGTGGGTCGAGGGCTGGTGCGATGAGCGGGTGTTCTCTGGTGACGCCGCTGTCGAGGATGCATACGCTCGGCGCTTTGTCAGCTGGTGGTTGGAGTCTCCCCAAGAGGGCGGCTACCCAGGCCGCTTGGTCGACGTTGTTCATCTGCAGGAAGAGAGTGGGCGTATCTCTGGCGATTCTGATTTCGGCGATGGTTTGGGTATTGATGAAGAGCTGGCCGATCCTTGTTTGGTTGGCAAGCGCGAGGACTACTTCTCGCTCGGCGAAGTGTAGTCGCTGTGGTCGCACCGGAATGTTGAGTTGCGCTGCTGCGTGCGCGAACTCTCCGTATTGTCCGTGGCGGAGCCAGACTTCCCACCATGTCGGTTGGTGGGGTTCCGGGAGAATTTTTGGGTCGTCGGTATAGACTGATCGGAATGCCGAGAGTTGGACGGTGTTGATGCGGGTAATGAGCGGTTCGTTTCTTGGTTTCCCCGATTCGGTCTCTTGCTCTCGGTACGCGTCGATCTTCCGCTGGAAGTGATCGGCGGCAGCTCTTGGAACGAATACTGTTGCGCGTACTGGGCTGTCAGGTAGTGGCCCTTGGGTGACGGCGATGAGCTCGATGTGTTTGCGTCTATCTTCTAGTTTTTCGACAAATGCTTGTGTGCCGTGGGGCAGTTCGAAATCGAGGTAGATACCGTTCGCGATTGCGTCTGCGGGGAGTTGTGCTGTTGCAGCGTTGAGTGCGGCGGCGAACGCTTCTTGGAGGTGTTGGGCGTGTGTTGCTCGGTCACGTGGCGGTGCTGGTGGTGTGCTGCCGCGCGCTTTACTGGTGTATTGTTCTGGACGACCGCCGCCGTTCAGGTATAAATGTGGCAGGTCACGTGGCAATTCTGGCATAACTTACGTTGTTGTTTATCTTATCGTGGTGCCTGTGCGGCGTTCGTGCAAGGCTGCGATGAGATCGGTGGATTGGATGCAGTCGGTGTGGTTGAGAATGGCGTGTTTAGCTGCGTCATCGGCTGCTCGTGCGACGTCCGCCTGGCTGAGTCCTTCGAGTTCTGCGGTGATTTCTTGCCAGTTGAAATCGCCGGTTTGAAAGTTTACGAGTCGCCGTTGGATGATGGCGAGTGCGGTGGTCGAGTCGGGCAGGTGATATTCGAGGACGTCGTCGAAGCGCCGGAACAGGGCGCGGTCGAGGAGTTCAGGATGGTTTGTGGCGGCGATAATGATGCCGAGTGACTTGTCGTTCTCAACGAACTGGAGAAACGAGTTGAGAACGCGTCTGATCTCACCGACGTCGTGTGTGCTCGTGCGTTTGGCTCCGATAGCATCGAATTCATCGAAGAAATAGACGCCGGGGGTCGTGGTCATGGCGTCGAAGATGATGCGCAGCTTGGTTGCCGTGTCGCCGAGGTACTTCGTGATGAGTCCTTCGAGGAGTATCGTGAGTAATGGGAGGTGGAGTTCGCCCGCAAGCGCTGCAGCTGTCAACGTTTTCCCCGTCCCCGGTGGGCCAACAAGGAGCAGCTTGCGCCTGGGCTGCAGATGGTGCTCGCGCAATCGGTGCTGCTGACGATGTTCTGTAATGACACGGTTGAGGCGCACCAAGAGCGCGGAGGCCAGAGTCATGTCACTTAGCCTAGTCTCTGGGCAGTCGACCGAAAGGAGGTTGGCAAGTTCTCCCCTAACTTCCGCAACTAAGAATGGGCCAGGTCGTATGACGCTTTTCGCTCGGGCGCGCGCTTGGTCAATCAGATCGCGGATTTGCTGGGCTATCTTTCCATGACCCAAGCGGGCCTCGTGCGCCGCAACTTGCATCGCCACCGAGAGGAACTCCTGGTCGTTGCCATGCATGTGGCTCTTCAGTAGCGCAAGCATGTGCCGGGCTGTGCTCATTTTCATATAGCATGACAGTTGACGCTGCATCCCGCAATGTTTTCTTGAAGGCTGCTACCGGCTTGCGGCCAACCCAGCGTCGGATTGGTTGATTGCTGCTGCTTGCCGTGTGATCCCTTTTCTTGTGCACACGTTTTGGCTGACTGTCGAGGGAGGGCCCGAGTTGGTCGGCGACGAGTTTGACCTCGATTCAGCAGTCGTCGTGGCAGCCGAGCCCATGGCGGCCGACCTCGCGCGACACCGACCTTGACCGCGTGGCCGAAAAAATCCGCGCCGGCCCGAATCTGAACCTGCTGGTGAACAACGCCGGCTTCGGCTCCCTCTGGTATTTCCATGAAACCGATGTCCGGGTGCAGGACCAGATGCACCGCGTCCACGTCCTCGCCATCATGCGCCTGACGCAAGCCGCGTTAGCGAATCTGGTCCCGCGCGGCGCTGGCGGAGTCATCAACGTATCTTCCGTCGCCGCGTTCGGTCAGGCGCCGCAAAGCGTCAGCTACTGCGCCACCAAGGCGTGGATCAACAGTTTCACCGAGGGCCTGGCGATCGAGCTCGGCGCGCAGGACTCCCCGGTGAAGGTGCAGGCGCTCTGCCCCGGATTCACGTTGTCGGAATTTCACGAGACTCTGGGCATGGACCGCGGCCCGATTCCCCGGTCTCTATGGATGACCGCGGACTTCGTCGTCGACGCGTCGCTCCGCGGCTTGGATCGGGGCGACCTCTTTGTCATCCCAGGCTGGCGCTACAAGCTGCTCGTCGGCGTGCTGAAATTGCTCTCCGGCGCGCTCATGCGCCGCGCGTCCATCGCGGCGTCCGCCGCTTCCGCAACCGGCGGCTTTAAGGATAGATGCCTCGTACTATGGAAGGATGGCCCCCGGCTTGAGGTCGCGCGCGTCCTGGGCCGTCTGCATCGTTGGCATCATCGCGATGGGAATCCTCTCGCGAGTGATTCATACAGGGTTAGTGGTTTTTGACAAGTACCTGGGCGACGCTTTGTATGCAGTCATGGTCTACGCGATTTTGCGGCTGTTATGGAGTGCCACAGCGGTAGCAGTGGCCGCGTCCGCGATGGTCGCAATGACCGTCATCGAGCTGTTTCAATTGACCAGGATTCCGGCCCACATGCTGGCGAGCGAGCATGTGACGGCGCGGATTTGTGCGCGGCTCATGGGTACGGAGTTCAGCTTCCTGGATCTGCTCGCGTACGGTGTGGGCATCGGATGCATTTATTTAGCGGATTCCTCACACGTTTGACCAGGTCGCTTTGACCGGCGCGTCGTAAAACGCCGTCAGTTTTGGCTTCAGCCGGCATGAGTGAGCTGGTTCTCGTACTCGCTCGGGCAACCAAAGCCTTCTACCTTGACGCCCAGCCGGCGAAGAACGTCCAACGCCGTCAGGCGGCGGTAGGTATTGAACGTGATGACGTGCGCGAACATCCCGCCGAAGCTGAAGGTTTCCGGGGGTTCGCACAATGCGTCGACGAAGGTATCGTCCCAGGCTCCGCGATTGCGCACATCGCTCAGGACTGCATTGAACTCCGCATCTGTCTTTTCAAGCCGCGCGATGAGCGCGGTAGGCGTGCGATCGGTTGCCGGTCTTCCTTCCATACGGGGCATCTCACCACCAGTCAACGCCGCGGTCCAGACCTCTTTGGTCTGCACGATGCGTTCCAGCAACTCGCGCAGGTTTTGATCCGGCTTGTCCCATGGAAAGACTTTGAGGGTGTTGTTCAGGGGACGATCGAGCTGTTCCTCGCTGAGAGCCTTGGCATGTTCCAGAAGTTGTCGCGTATGCCAGGAGTCGTTCCCGGCGAAACGATCGAAGAGGTCCATGGTAAAATCTCCTTTCGAGCAAAAGTGAAATCCGTTGGGCGCCGGAAGATGGATGTGGGTCGCGCCCATCCGGCGGTACAGGCTGGGTGAAATACGGAACGCCTTGCGGAAGGCTCGGGTGAAGGCTTCGAGCGAGCCATAGCTCGCGTCGAATGCAATCTCGGTCACCGAAAGGCGCGTGCGGCCCAATTGCCAGGCAGCACGTTCCAGCAGAAGCCGCCGCCGCATAGCCCCAGGGCTCTCCTCAATGAGTGCCCCGAACAAGCGATAAAACTGAGAACGGCTCTGGTAAGCGCGCCGGGCCAGGTCGCGCGTGCCGGTTTCCTCATCCAAGGAATCCAGCACCACCGCGGACAGCCGTTCTACTTCGGTCTTGTGCATGCCTGAGATGGAATGTAACATCAATGCGCGCGCCGCGCCTGATCGGAAGTCCCAATTTTTGGGGACCTACTTCTTGGCTAGCGCGTTGGTGACAACGGGGAGTCCCCGCTCCGTCATCAACCGGGCGAGCAAGGTCACCGTGTCGGTGTGATAAATCGCGGATGACATCCCGATGGGCACTCCCTCGGCCCAATTCAACGGTGTCATGTGGATGGAACGGACGCCGAATCCGTAGTCCTCGCCGTTGTCCTTGGCGTCCAGTTTCGCGCCGCGATCCACCAGGAGCTGAACGGCTTTGTTGGCGCCCTTGAACGCCGCGCCGTGCAGCGCGGTGATCCCATGCTCGTTGGCGGCGTTCACGTCGGCCCCTTTTTCCAGTAGGAGCTTCACGACTTCCAGGGTTTCACCCTCGGAATGCTCGTGCAGCATGCCGTCTACCCATCCCACGCCCGCGGCAACCATCAGGGGCGTCGTATGATCGGACGTCTCGATCGTTGGATCGGCGCCGCGAGCCAGCAGAAGGCGTATCACTGTGAGATCGCCGCATAGGGCCGCACGCAGCAGTGGCGTTGCGCCGGCTTCCCTTAGCCAAAGCGCCGTCATCCCTTGATGAACCTCCGTGTCGGCTTTGATGCGAAGGTTCGGGTCTGCTCCGCGATCCAGAATCGTCTTGATGAAATCCAGAACGCCGTCCGTGTTGGGACCGGGCAGGGCCGTCGTCTCCTGATTGCGATTCTTGATCGCGAGATACAGGGGCGTCCAGCCTTTAGTGTTTGCCAGGTTCGGATTGGCGCCGTGGTTCAGGAGAAACAGCGCGATCTCGTAGGAGCCATTCTGGACCGCCACCAACAGGGGGCTGCTCTTCTCGACAGAAGTCTGGTTCACATCGGCTCCCGCCGTTATCAAAACCCGCACACACTCGAGCGATCCCTGGCGCGCGGCAAACAATAAAGGCGTCAGACCCCCTTTCGCGGGCGCCGAGGTTCCGGCCCGGGCGAAGCCCAGACCTCGCCGGGCAATTGGCGTCAGAATCTTGGACTGGGCGCGGAGATCGGCCCCGTGGTCGGCCAGCAACTGGATGACGGCCGCATGGCCCTGCTCCGCCGCCCACATCATCGCTGTAGTGCCGCGCAAGTTTTCCGCCGCGTTGACCTGCGCTCCGTGGTCGAGCAGGACCTTTACCGCGTCCACCTTGCCGGTGCGCGCCGCCATCATCAGAGCCGTCTCGCCATGCGACAGGATGGGCACGTTCGGGTCCGCTCCGGCCTTGAGTAGCTTCTCAATCATGGCCGCGTTCCCGTTTACGCAGGCCAGAAACAGCGGAGGCGCGCCATCGCGGTTCGCCGCCTTTGCGTCCGCGCCGGCTTGAATCAGCAGGCCGGCTGTTTCGAGATCGTCCCAGCGCGCCGCCCAATGGAGCGCCGTCGCGCCGTCGGCTTGGGGGGCGTTCACGTCGGCTTTCTGCTCCAACAGTGTGCGGATCGAGGTCCGATTCATGACCGCGTCGGCCACGGGGCTGGCCGCAAAGGCGGTTGCCGACACCAAACCGATCAAGATGTGTCTAGGAAAGATCAATCGTCCCCGTGCTGTCACCGATGCTCTGCTTTTCGATCCCGAACATCCGCAACGTCGTCAGCAGAAGGTTCGCGGTCGAGCCGGGGGCATGGATGTGACGGCCGCCCTTATGCTGGCCCATCGCGCCGCCAATCAGCATATGGCCGACATTCTTGTGACTATGCAGATTCGAGTCGCCCATGTTGCTGGCCCAGAGGATCAAGGTATGGTCCAGCAAATTGCCATCGCCGTCCGGTGTCGATTTCAACTTGTTGAGGAAATAGGGCAGGCATTGCACATGGTAGCGATTGATCTTGGCCCAGTCCTCGAGTCTCTTCGGAACGGCTCCGTGATGCGACGCGGCATGATTCGCGGTCCCAACGCCGGACTCGGGATAGCTCCGCATACTCACGTCGTGCGCGTACATCATGGTGGAAACGCGAGTGATGTCGCCCTGGAAGGCCAGCACCTGCAAGTCCCACATCAACTTGATGTGTTCATCGAACGATTCCGGCATGCCGAAGGGAACACTGGCTTCCGGCGACTGATCCGACGACTTCGCCAGGTTGTGAAGCCGACGCTCGATTTCGCGAATGTCTTCCAGGTACTCGTTGAGCCGCGTGCGGTCCGTGGCCGGAAGTTTGCCGTTCAGGCGAGCCACCTCATGGGTGACCGCATCGAGAAGGCTGGCTTTGGCCTGCTTTCGCGCGAGCCGCTCCTGCGGGTTGCTCCCGTCGCCGAAGAGGCGCTCGAAGACCACCTGCGGGTTGGCTTCGTGCGGAAGCGGCTTGGTGGGTCCCGACCAGGAGACCGAGTTTACGTAAGCGCAGCTATATCCCCAGGGGCAGGTGGCGAGCGAACTCTGGTCCTCGATTCCAAGCTGGAGCGAAGGCAGTGCATTATCCTGGCCGTGCTTCTGGGCGATCATCTGATCGATGGTCGTGCCCAGGTAGATATCTTCGCTCACCGTTTTCTTGGGTTGAACGCCACTGAAGACGGCGGCGCTACGGGAATGGTCGCCGCCCGCGGTACCCATGGGCGGCATCGACGACGTGGCATCCAGACCGCTGATCACCGTTACTGCATCGCGCCACCCATCGAGCGGTTTTAGAACGAACGGATACTCCGAGACCGGACCCGTCTTGTCCATGGCCCAGTAGTCGGGCGCCCACCCGTGGGGACTGAAGATGCCCACAAAGCGAGGAATCTTCGGAGTTGCCGCCGCTCTGGCCAGAGGAGCCAGCGCCGGAACCATGGAGTCCAGCAACGGTAACGCCAACGTGACTCCCATGCCGCGCAAGAGCGTGCGACGCGGAATGTGTTTCCTGGTGATGAACATTTGCCGCCTGTTCTTAATGTTACTGCCTTTCTGGTGACCGATTCATCTGAAAGGGTGCGCTGTTGACGATGCCCGCTACGAGCGAGGAGAATTTGTACTGGTTGCGCTCCGCGTCGCGTACGATAGAGCGGACCACCGGCATGTCGTCATACTCGACGCCCCGCCCTAGAGCATACGTGAGAAGCTTTTCGGTCAGGGTGCGTACGAACTGC
Source organism: Bryobacteraceae bacterium (assembly GCA_041484155.1). Classification (GTDB taxonomy): domain Bacteria; phylum Acidobacteriota; class Terriglobia; order Bryobacterales; family Bryobacteraceae; genus Palsa-187. Next base: position 1,340 of record JBGPHB010000106.1, on the reverse strand, counting down.
GGGGAATAGCGCACCAGTGCCTGCCGCAGGTCCGCCACGCCGTTAATCTTGGTTCCGTCGGTAAGCTGGCCTGACGCGTCCAACTTCTGCCCCAGCTCCGTGGTTCGCCACTTGCCGATCCCGTCGAAGTTTTCGAGCGCGAAGCCGATCGGGTCCATCATCTTATGACAGCTTGCGCAGGCGGGATTGGCACGGTGTTCCTCCATCCGCTGCCGCATGGTCTGCTCGGCGACGATCTTTTCTCCGTTGGGCTTCAGCGCCGGCACGTTGGGCGGCGGGTCGGGCGGAACCACGCCCAGAATATTCATCAGGATCCACTTGCCCCGCTGAACCGGCGAGGTCCGGTCGGCGATCGACGTCACCAACTCAACGCTGCCCTTCCCCAGCAGACCGCGGCGCATGTCCAGATCCTGGCCAAGGGTCACGCGCCGGAATTGGCTTCCATAAACATTCGGGATCCCATAGTGGAGGGCCAAGCGCTCATTCACGAAGGTGTAGTCGGCGTTCAGCAAATCGGTTACGTTGCGGTCCTCGCGCACCATGCTTTCGAAGAACATTTCCGCCTCCGTCCGGAACGCTTGCCGAAGATTGTCGTCGAAGTCGGGATAGACGACGCCTTCCGGGGTCGAGCTTTGCAGGGTCCGCAACTGCAACCACTGTCCCGCGAAGTTCTTCACCAGCTCGCGGGAACGCGGGTCGGCAAGCATGCGCCGGATCTGGCGTTCAAGCACGGCCGGGTCCTTGAGTTTTCCTTCCGTGGCAAGGCTGACGAGTTCCGTGTCCGGGAGGGTGCTCCACAGGAAGAACGACAAGCGGGAGGCCAGCTCCACGTCGCGGATGCGATAGGCCTGACCGGGTTTGACGTTCGCGGGAGCGTCCTCGGCGCGGAACACAAATTCCGGGTGCGCGAGGATGAACTCGATCGCCCGTTCGATCCCGTCCTCAAAGTCCCCGCTGTTCCGACCGGCTTGGTAGAGATTCAGCAAAGTCTCCGTGTCCGTATCGGTCAGCGACCTTCGATAAGCCTGGCGCGCCAGCGTTGAGAGGGTTTTCGTCGCGCAGGGCAACTCGTCGCTGGCATTCGCCGGGCGGCAGGCGAAAATCTTGTCGCGGCTGGGAGTGCTCAGCGGGCGCGTGCCGTTGTCAGGGCCCGAAATCGTGACCGAGCTGAGTTGTGGGGTGAACGTGAAACCGTCAATCAGGTTGTCGTCGAGGATGCTCCGGCGGTAATGCCGGTTCAGGTCGACGTTCGGGACGTAAGTCGTGGCCAGGAAGGCGAACCCGACCGATCGCGAGCCGGCTTTCACGGGGACCCGGACTTCATTCTTATCGTGGTTGGT
>JBGPHB010000105.1:0-9056 GCA_041484155.1 Bryobacteraceae bacterium | reverse complement strand
GATTCGTCATGGAGAATCCCAAGTTGTTAACGCCGGAGCGGTCTTTCCAACTGTAGCCCACGTGTCGTGATCCGGCCGAGTGGAAATCCCAGAGCTTCGCGCCGGCCACGCTTCGTCTGGAAGGCGTTCCGTTCTTCGGCTCGTAGCTCTGGCGGACGCTCTACCATAGGGAGAACATGGAGAATGAAGCGGCCCGCGTCGCGATCGTCGGTGCGGGTCTCATAGGGGCTTCGATTGCCTGGCGTCTTTCGCAGGCGGGCATCCCGGTCACGCTCTTCGATGCCGGAAACCTGGGCGGTGAGGCGAGTTCCGCCGGCGCCGGGATGCTGTCGCCGGGTGGTGAGTTCGAGAGGCCTTCCCGCTGGTTCGATCTTGGCGTCGCAGGACTGCGGATGTACCCGGCTTTCGTGGAGGAATTGCAATCCGAGACGGGCCTCCCGATCGACTTTCTTATCTGCGGCTGTACCCAAGTCCTCACCCGCGAAGAAGCTCGCCGCCGGGCGGAGTTTCAATCCAGTGTTGGAATTCGAGTGGAACTGGTCCCCAACGGCTTGTTCTATCCCGAAGACGGATTCGTCGACCCAATCGATCTCTTGCGCGGGCTCCGTTGCGCCTGTGAGGCGCGCAAGGTTCGGGTGCTCGAGCAGCACCCGGTCCGGGATATCGAATCCAGCGATTACGCAGCCATCGTGATTGCGGCCGGAGCATGGTCGGGTCAAGTCCGGGTCAGTCACCGGAACCAAGCCGTCGCAATCCCGGGAACGGTTCCGATCAAAGGCCACTTGGTAGGATTCGAACTCGATCCCGGGGCGCTTGGGACCATGCGGCGGCACGGCCACACCTATGTCCTGCAGCGTTCCAACGGATTTACGATCGCGGGTTCCACCGAACAGCAGCTGGGGTTCGACCGCACCGTCGATCCAGCCATCTGTGACGATATTCACCGGCGCGCGGCTGCCCTCTTTCCGGCTCTTGAACGGGTGGCGCCGTCGAGGCGCTGGATCGGGTTCCGCCCGCGGTCCGCCGAAGATTCGGGTCCGCACATCGGACGCGTCGAGGGTACCAACGTCTGGCTGGCTTACGGCCACTATCGGAACGGTATTCTGCTCGCCCCGTTGACGGCGGAGAGGGTGGCGGGCGAGATCTCAGCAATGTAAAACGGCGCCCGTGAGAATCAACCCATCCGTGGCATTCCACCAGCCCCGCACCGGAACTTCCAATTCCGCGCAGGACGCTTGAAAGTGGCCGTCTTCCAGCGCCACACGGATTTCAGTGAACTCGACAAACCGCTGGAGGCTTTCCGAAATAGCTTTGATGACGGATTCCTTGGCGCCGAACAGAAGAGCCCGCGGATCCACGCCTGCCGGTGCGACCAATCGTGCCGTGCGCTGCTCGTCTTCCGCTGCGATCACGCTTCCGGCCTCGCGCAGAATGGGCTCGGCGGCTGTCGCGTCCAGGATATCGATTCCCATTCCTCGCCACGACTCGACACGGCCAACCACGGCCGCTGAAAGGTTCGCTGCGTGGGTAATCGTGCCGACGATCCCGGGCGGCCACAACGGTTCGTGCCGCCGTCCGATTAGAATCGGGGCGGCCGGCACGCCCAGATCCAACAAGGCTTTTCTGGCGCACCACCGGCCCGCGGAGAACTCCTCGCGACGCTTTGGGACGGCCGCGCTGATCAACACTTCTTCTTCAGGAAACAGAGGACAGACACCCTCGATTACGCGGGCCGAAATACCTGCGAAGCTGCCGAACCAGGCACGCAACAGCAGAGCAATGTCATCGGCTCGGTCTGGGGCCCGCACCATGGCTTTCAGTTTAAGGCATGATTTGTGACCCATCTGGCGCGAACACTCGTGTTCGCACCGTGCGCACTTTTGTGAACCGTTGGCCATGCGTTCACATGAGTGTAAACGTGGCACGCAAGAGTGCGTGCGCCACGTCATCTCCTGTGATTCTGCTGGTTCCCGGAAATTCTAATAAGAAATCCAACGGCGTTTCTACATTTTCTGAAGCAGAACCCCGCCCTGACGGGCAGGGCTTTGTCGTACGTTTACAACACACCGCAAGCCCTGCCCGTCAGGGCGGGGTTCAGTTGAGAAATGCAGAAACTCCAGACCCCGTCCGTTAGTTAGGGCGGGGTAGCGTCCGTCACCCGAGATTTATTACACGAACCATGGGGACAGGAGACTAGAGGGCGCGGTTTGAACTACTGTATATTGGATGATCTTGAAAAGGTCAATGCTCGCTGTGGCGATCCTGTTGAGCGCGACGCCTCTTCGGGCGGCCGATGAGCTGCCTCCTATTCCTCCGACGCCCAAGAAATCGGTCACTGACGAGTACAACGGCGTCAAAGTAACAGACGACTATCGTTGGCTCGAACCGGCCGCCGATCCTGAAGTGAGGCAATGGAGCAGCCAGCAGAACGCCCGCACGCGCTCCTACCTGGATCACCTGCCGACTTGGCCCGCGATGGTCGAGCGGCTCACCCAACTCTACTCGAGTCCATCGGCGCGTTTTTCGGGACTTACGTTCCGCGGCGGCGTGCTGTTTGCCATGAAGACGCAACCGCCGAAGCTACAGCCGTTTCTGGTGACGCTCTCCTCCCCGGACGATCCAGGCTCGGCGCGAATCATCGTCGACCCGAACGCTCTCGACTCCAGCGGATCCACCACCCTTGATTTCTACGGACCCTCGCTCGACGGGAAACTCGTCGCCGTGTCGCTTTCGAAGGGCGGAACGGAAGACGGTTCTGTGTCGGTATTCGAGGTAGCCACCGGCAAGCAGCTTCCCGACGCGATTCCTCGTGTCCATGGGGCCACCGCCGGCGGAAGTGTGGCCTGGAAAGGAGACGCGAGCGGCTTTTGGTACACACGCTACCCGCCCAATTCAAGTTTCTTCCAACAAATCTACTTCCACCGCCTGGGCACGCCGGCCGCGCAGGACGAGTACGCGTTCGGCAAGGAGTTCCCGCGCATCGCCGAGATCGCCCTGGATTCATCGGATGACGGCAAGTACGTTTTGGCGCGCGTGGCCAACGGCGACGGCGGCGATTTCCTGCATTACATGCGCGGACCGGAAGGCCGTTGGCATCAAATCACGCGCATCTCTGACGAAACTTCGGAAGCTGCCTTTGGACCTGGCGACTCGCTGTATCTCCTGTCGCGGAAGGACTCGCCGCTGGGCAAGCTGCTCGAGCTTGCGCCGCCGGCGTTCTCTCTTGGCAACGCAAAGACCGTGGTAACGCCAGGCCGGTCCTCTATTGACGGTTTCCTCGCCGCGGGACCCTACCTCTATGTGCGCTACACGGCGGGCGGGCCGTCGAAGCTGGTGTTCAAACGCCTGGGCGAACCGGAAAGAACGATCGACATCCAGCCGATTTCCTCGGTCGGCCAGCTCCTGCGTACGAATGGCAGCCAGCTTCTGTTCGAGAGCCAGAGCTTTGTCGAACCACCCGCGTGGTACCGTTATGACCCTTCGAGCGGGCAACTAAACAGGACGGCGCTGTTCCAAACCTCAACCGCCGGATTCAATGACATCGAGTTGGTTCGCCAGACCGCGGTTTCCAAGGATGGCACGCGAGTGCCGATGAACATCCTGCGCCGCAAGGGAGCGAAGCTCGATGGCAGCAACCCGGCTCTGCTCTACGGCTACGGCGGTTTCGGCATCAGCCAAGCGCCCAATTTCTCGATCCGAAGGCGTGTGTGGCTCGACTACGGCGGCATATGGGTGATCGCCAACCTGCGTGGTGGTTCCGAGTTCGGCGAGACCTGGCACGAGCAGGGCCGTCTCACGAAAAAACAGAACGTCTTCGACGACTTCATCGCCTGCGCGGAGTACCTGATCAAGGCGAAGTACACCAGTCCGGAGAAGCTCGCGATTGAAGGCGGCAGTAATGGCGGCCTTCTGATGGGCGCGGCGCTCACGCAGCGGCCCGACCTGTTCCGTGCAGTGGCGAGTCACGTTGGCATCTATGACATGCTGCGCATGGAGACGTTTCCCAATGGCGTCTTCAACGTCACGGAATATGGCACCGTGAAGGAGCGCGATCAGTTCCAGGCGCTTTACGCTTACTCGCCCTACCACCGGGTCAAGGACGGAACGGACTACCCAGCGGTGCTGTTCCTGACCGGAGAGAACGACGGCCGTGTCGATCCGATGAACTCGCGTAAGATGACTGCCCGGTTGCAAGCGGCGACGCACTCGGACCGCCCGGTCTTCCTTCGCACCAGCTCCCGTTCCGGCCACGGCATCGGCACCGCGCTGAACGAGCGGATCGACCAGGATGCCGACGTCTTCGCGTTTCTATTCGATCAATTGGGAATGAAGTAGTGTCGAGGCGGCTCTGGATCGCGGCCGCGATTGCGATTGCCGTCGGCGCGTGGCTTCTGCGCCCCAGAGAGACGTTGGATCTCGCGTCCAGCAACGTCAAACGGACCTGGCAGCCCGTGGTGCTGATGCCGTGGGTGAAGTATGGCTACGATTTTGGTGGACCTTCCGACCCGCGAGTCGATGACTGGTTTGCCCGCCTGGAGCAGGACGGGATCAAGGCCGTCGCCTGGTTCCTTTTCGCCGACGGACGCGGCTCACTCGCTTTCGATTCGTCGGGCTCCGTCCGCGGGATCGCTCCGGCATTTCTGGCCGATTATCACGGCGTGCTGAGAATCGCCAAGGCGCACCGGATGCAGGTCATCTGGGTATTGACCGATTTTGAGCTCGGGTTGCCCGCCCAAACCTCGGGAAGCGTCCATATGTTTGGACACGCGGATCTCCTGGAAGACCCAGCCAAGCGGGCGTCGTTCATCCAAAACGCTCTCAACCCGATCCTTCACGATGACTCGCCGCAGGTCGCCGGCTGGATCGTGATGAACGAGCCTGAGCACCTGCTGCGAAGCGGATACGTCACGGAATCGGCAGTCCGGGCCTTCACGCGAGAAGTGGCGGCCGCGATCAAGCGTTACCATCCAGGGCAGCGAGTTGGCCTGGCGAACTCCGACATCGCCTCGATGCTGGCGCTCGCTGACCTGGAGGTTCTCGACTTTCTCGTGTTCCATCACTACAGCCCTTCGCTTCCTCCACCGGTCGCGTTCATTGACCTCCGGAGACCGATCTTTATCGGAGAATTCAACCTGAATTATCCTCCCGGTCTGGACCTGGACCGGTTTATCCGCGCTACCAGAGCGTTGGGATACGCGGGTGCATGGCCGTGGAGCCTTCGAAATCGCGTGGACGAAAACGGTACACAGGCAACCGAGACGGAACCCCAGTTCGAAGGTATCGGCGCCTATGCGCGAAGCATGCGGGAGCCGAAAGGCCCGCTCGACCCGTGGGCCAAGTCGCAGTTACAGCAAGTCCTCCTTCCGGAGGTGAAGCAGCGGCTTTCGCTTTTAGCGGGACAGCCTGAGCATCATCGAACCGAAGCTCAGATCAACATTGATTGGGCGAATCGTTGCCGGGAGGAAATCGCCAGAGCCTCGAATGCCGAGGACCTTCAGAAGCAGCGGGACGACTTACTCACGGCGACACAGCGGGTTCGGATGCATTCGTACCTGCAGCGCGAAACTACTCTGGAACTCGATTGGCTGCGAAGCTTCGAGCACCGTCTTAAATACGACTGACGTTCAGTTGAGAAATGTAGAGACTCCAGCGGCAGACGAAACCGTCTGCCCCACCGTGGGGCAGGCGGTTCCGCCTGCCAGGTTCTGTCAGGCCTACTCAGTTCGCCGACCCAGCGCGCCCCCATAACTTCTTCGTGGCGAGCTTGGCGCCCTCGGTGAGCGACCGCATCTTCTCCCAGCAGATCGCCGGATGCACCGCGCCAAAGCCCGCGAACGTGCCGAATCCACAGTCCGTTCCGGCCATCACGCGGTCGCGTCCCACGAGTTCGGCGTAGCGGACAATCCGTTGCGACACCAGCTCGGGATGCTCGACGAAATTGCAACTTGTATCGATCACGCCGGGAACCAGCACCTTGTCCTCAGGCAGTTTGTGGGTTTTCCAAAGCTCCCACTCGTGCTCGTGGCGCGGGTTGGCGCCCTCGATCAGAATCCGCGACGGTTTGGCCTTCATTGCCACAGGGAGCACTTTGGCGAAGGGGATGTCGCGGGTGTGTGGGCCTTCGTAATTCCCCCAGCAAATGTGCAGGCGGACGCGATCGGCTGGCACCCCGGCCAGCGAGTGGTTGAGCGCCTCGATTTGCAGTGCGGCGTTCCGCAGAAACTCCTGGTCGTCGGCATCGCGGAACTTGATGTGCCGTCCCATGGCAAGATCCGGGCAGTCGATCGACAGCAGCAGTCCCGACTTCACGATCGCCTCGTATTCCGGACGCATCGCCTCGGCCAGCGCTTCCAGATACGCTTCGTGGGATGGATAGTATTCGTTGGGCTGGAACACGGCGATGAGGCCGGGCGAGGCGGCGGTCAGGAAGCCTTCGCCGACCGTCGCCTTTGAGATCGCATCCTTCAAACGGGCAATGTCGCGGTTCAGCGGTTCGACATCCTTGACCTTGATCGGCCCCTTGCAGATCGGCCGCAGGTATTTCGGCGTCGCGCCCGCCGCGGCGATCTTATCGCGGTATTCCGGAAAGTCGTCGAGGTCCGCGGGCGTGGCGCGCGGAACGTTCCCCGGCTCGAATCCGGTCAGCCGGTGCCGGATATAGGTAGCGTAACTGATCTTGCTCATCTCGCCGTCGCTCACGTGATCGATCCCGGCGTCGGATTGAAGTCTCACTGCGTCACCGATGGCGCGCCGCATGGTCTGATCGAACTTTGCCGCGTCGATGGGCTCGCCCCGATCCTGTGCGAACAAAAGGTCGACCACGTCTTGCGGGCGTGGCAGGCTTCCCACGTGCGTGGTGAGAATGCGGTCGGGGCTCGGTGTCATCTTTGAAGGTTTTCTCCTGTCGAATGAAGGCGGGTTGATAGGTGCAAGGTTAGAGGATAACATGACCCCATGCGCATCCAAAAGTCTTCACGACGCAGGTTCGTGAAAAGCGTGGTCGCGGCGAGCGCCGGCGGGTCGGCCACGATCGCGCAGCCAGCCGGACGGGTCCGGGGCTTCGATCACGTCGCCCTTCCGATGCAGAACACCGAGGCGATGCTCGCCTTCTATCGCGGTCTCGGGCTGGAGGTAACCGAGACCGCAAACGCCTGTTCCGTTTACATCGGCGACCAGATGATCAATTTTCACCGGCCCGCTTTGTGGCAGCGCGAGACGTTCACATTGCGCGCCCCCGCCGCGAAGCCCCCGTGCGGCGATCTGTGTTTCGTGTGGGAGGGCACGCCGGAATCGGTCAAGGCTATGCTCGATCGAGCCGGTGCCAGGATCATCGAAGGTCCGGTCGCACGCCAAGGGGGCCGAAAGAAAGCCGCGTCCAGTGTGTACGCTCGAGATCCAGACGGTAACCTGCTGGAATTTATGATCTATCCATGAGTTGACATCAAGACATCAAGAAATTTATGCTTTGAAGTATGAGGACGACGTTGACGCTGGATGAGGACGTGGCCGCGCTCCTCCAACAGGTGCAGAAAGCGCGAGAGGCACCCCTCAAAGTTATTGTAAACACAGCTCTTCGTGAAGGTCTGATTGCAATGGCCAAACCTGCTGAACCGCGACCCGGCTTTCACACCAAGACGTTCGAGCTGGGCGAGTGCTCGCTGCCGAATCTCGACAACATCGCTGAGGTGCTTACCTTTGGCGAGGTGGAAGACTACAGGTGATCCTGGTCGACGCGAATCTGCTGATCTACGCGACCGTCCGGTCTTCGCGCGAGCACGATGCTGCGCACCAGTGGCTTGACGATCAAATAGATCACGCTTCGAGACTGGGCCTTCCTTGGCCTAGTCTTCTTGGGTTCTTTCTTGCGGATCGTCACGAATCCTCGCCTGTTCCCGCGCCCTCTGGCGGTTGACGCGGCCTGGGAACAGGTGGAGGGCTGGTTGAGTAATCCGAACGTGTGGATTCCCTTGCCAACCGAGCGCCATCCCTCGATTTTGGCTCGGATGCTCAAGTCCGTCGGGACTGGGGCGAACCTGGTCCCGGACGCGGATCTGGCGGCGCTCGCCATCGAACACGGCCAGACTCTCTGTTCCTCCGACGGAGATTTCGCCCGATTCCCGGGCCTGAAGTGGACCAACCCGCTGACCCCGTCTCAAGCAATTTGACAACCTCTCCGGCTTTCGCTATCCTCAATAGAGTTTGGCGAGCTGACCTTCTGCTCCTGTGCTACCACCCTTTGTGAAGGGTCCGGCCAGGGGCCGGCCCCGCTGGTCTGACGGATTTCAACGCTGTCAGGGCAAGGGCTAGTCCGAAGTCTACTACCCTCGCGTTTTCGGAAATTGGCGGAGCGTCCGTATGTTCGCCGGTTTCTGGGTGGATACAACCCTTAGCCTTGAGGAGACACCAGTTTCGTGCCGACGTTCAACCAACTCGTGCGTAAAGGCAGGCGGCCCACGCGCTACAAGACTGCGAGTCCCGCGTTGCAGGCTTGCCCGCAGCGCCGCGGCGTGTGTACCCGCGTCTACACGACCACGCCGAAGAAGCCGAATTCGGCGCTGCGAAAAGTAGCCCGCGTGCGGCTCACCAACGGAATCGAGGTCACCACGTATATACCGGGCGTGGGACACAACCTCCAGGAACACTCGATCGTGCTTATCCGCGGCGGACGCGTGAAGGATCTGCCGGGCGTGCGCTATCACGTGGTGCGCGGAACGCTCGACACGGCAGGCGTCGGCGACCGGAAGCAATCGCGCTCCAAGTACGGAGCGAAACGGCCGAAGGGACCGGCGAAATAGTATGCCCCGCAGACGCAGACCCGAATCGCGCGAGATCATACCGGACCCGGTGTACAACTCGACGCTCGCGGAGAAATTTGTCAATTCGATGATGTGGGACGGCAAGAAGGCCGTTTCGCAAAGGATTTTCTACAAGGCCATGGACACCATCCGGGAACGCTCCGGCGACGACCCGTTGAAGTTGTTCAAGAAAGCCGTGGAGAACTGCCGGCCGCTGCTCGAAGTGAAGACGCGGCGCGTGGGCGGCGCCAACTACCAGGT
>JBGPHB010000104.1:0-9072 GCA_041484155.1 Bryobacteraceae bacterium | reverse complement strand
GGGAGACTGGAAACGATGAGTACGACAATCGAGATCAATGACTCCGTTTATGGCAAGCTGCTCGCGAAGTCTCTTCCCCGTCCGATCCGGACGGAGTCTGAGCACGAGCGGCTAACCCAGACACTCCTGAAACTGGATCAGCGAGAAGATCTTTCACCGGAAGAAGTAGCCCTCGCGGAGGTGCTGACGCTCCTCATCGAAGACTACGAAGAGAAATACCATCCTCTACCCCACGTCTCACCCAACGAGTCGTTGCAAGCCCTAATGGAAGAGCGCGGGCTAAAACACAAGGACATCTGGCCTGTCCTTGGCAACAAAGGAGCTGCCACGGAAGTGCTGAGCGGACGGCGGTCCATCAGCAAGGCCCAAGCCAAACGACTGGCAGAATTCTTCCGGGCGCCGATCGACCTCTTCATCTGACGCTACGTTCACTGTGCGACACGCCAGGGTGAGAACTGCGGCCAAGTCTTCAGAGCATCTTTAGCCCATTCGACAGTCTTGTCCGTGTGACACGTATTACAGGAATTCGGGACTTTCAGCGTCTCCGTTGCGCTTGGCGGAATGAACTTGAACGTATGGCTGCGAACATTGATGTCGGCAATGGTCTGCTCGATCTTCGGCATGTGGCAAGCGATGCACTCGTTGCCGGCCGATCCGGCCTTGTGATGAGTGTGTTGTTCGATCGTCGCGGCGCGCGGCCCATTCGGCGAGTTCGGTCCATGGCATTGCAGGCACATGACGCTTGCCGGTTTCAGAAGGTCGGCGTTGTTTGTAGTCCCGTGAACGTCGTGACAACTGAAGCAGGTTACGCCGTGTGTGTACATCACGCTGGTCACGAAATCGTTGCCCTGCATGCGATTTTTGTGGCCAGTGCCGTCCGGGAAATGCGTGAAGGTTGTCTCTCCGAGTTTGTGTTCTTCCAGTTTCCAGAAATCCCTGAGATCCAGGCCCGCATGGAATCCAACCGCCCAGTCATAGTATTTCCCCTCAATCGGGCTCTTCAAGGGCTGGCCTTGGGAATGACACTGAATACAAATGTTGTTGGCCTGCACATAATCCAGGCGGGCCGGATTCACGATGTTGGCGCGTGACGGCCGCCGGACGTGCTCGCTCCCGGGGCCATGGCACTTCTCGCAGCCCACGTTCCACTCCGTGACCGTTTTCGTCTGGATGTTGTAGTTGACAGAATGGCAGCCGTCACAAAGCGGGCCGGTCGGGCGCGCGGAGTTTGCCTGCGGGTAGAACTTGGTCCACCAATCCGTGCCATTCGCGACGCTATAGGGGCGCCAGAGTTGGTGAGTCACGTCCCATTGGGCGCCCAGAGGGAAATAGTCGTCGCCGACTTTCTGGAAGTATCGTTGCTTCCACTTGGTCCCGTATACAAACGCGACGTCCTCTTTCTTGAAAGTGACCAGAGGATCCGGCTTGGTGAGGTCAGGAAGAATCACCTCCGGGTGCGCCTTCGGATCCGTCACGACGTTTGCCATCCGCGTCCTGCTCCAGCGCTCGTACGTCCCCGGATGGCACGTTTTGCAGGCCGTCGAGCCAACGTAGGTGGCGGTAAGCCCTTGGGGTGGGGCCGGCGCCTGTCCGCAAAGAGTAGCCGGGAGCCACGCTAGATTCGCGATCCAGATGGATCGGCGAATAGTGATCATTCGTGGCATTATCGCTCCTCCATTTCGCGGGCAAGTTAGACCAGCATAGCACCAGCCGTTTCGTCGCTTTGAGACGCTACACTGATGACGTGCCCACCATGCTAGCCGGGAGTCGAGCCGAACAAGTGAAGCGCGGCGTTTGGTTGGAGTGGTTCACCATCGGCTACAACAGCCTGGAGGGCCTCATTGCTCTGGCCGCCGGATTTCTCGCCGGCAGCATAGCCCTGGTGGGTTTCGGGTTCGACAGCGTCATCGAGGTCACATCAGGAGCGGCCTTGCTGTGGCGTCTGCGGTCCGATACGCAGGAACATGGGCGGGAAAAGATCGAAGCGGCCGCGCTAAGGATAGTGGGGATCTGCTTCCTGGCCTTGGCTGCATATGTGGGCTATGAGGGCATCCGTTCCCTTGCTCTAAGAGAACCGCCGGAACGCAGTCTGCCTGGCGTCATCCTGGCCGCCGCTTCGCTGGTTGTGATGCCCATCCTGGCACGCGCGAAACGCCGGGTAGCGGGCCGGCTGGTGAGCGCTGCATTAACGGCAGATGCGAAGCAGACCCAACGGTGTACTTGTCTCTCCGCGGTCCTGCTGTGTGGCTTGTTGCTAAATGCCCTCCTGGGATGGTGGTGGGCCGATCCGGTCGCGGGCCTGGTCATGGTCCCGATCATCGCGAAAGAAGGCTCGGACGCTTTGCGCGGCAAGACGTGTTGCGTGACGTGCGCATAGTTTGTAACGGAATTGCAGGAATTGACTGTTACAATCAGTGGCCACATGCTGCAAACCTATCGCGTTACATCGGCCTTCTCCGCCAAACAACTTCGCCGGGCGCCGTTGCGGCTGGAGCATTTCGAGATAGGGGAACTTCTAGTGGTCCTGAGCAGCGAGGAGGGTCGCACTTCCTTCTGCCGTCAAGACCTGTCACAGGATCTGGAGGGCAGACGTCACTTCGTGATCAGCGATCAGGAGTTTGAGCGATCCACCGAGGCGCTGCCGAAGTGACGCGTGGCGGCCCCGGGTGTTGTAGACCCACCATGTGAGGCGTTTGGCTAAAATGCTGGGTCTGAAGACACTTCGGCTGGGGGAGTGTGCGTGGATCGTCTCGCGGTGGGTCCACTGATTAGAGCAGCATGCGCGCTGTGGACCCACCGGGGTGGAAAAGATCAAAGGCGGCTTTACGGGCCGGTCTGAAGAGAAGCATCACCAGGGTTTGCCTTTTCGCACCGCGATCTGGGGTGCTTACGGCCTTTTGACCTGTGCGTATCCGATTTAACCGGCAAGGCGCTTTCCTTTGTTCTTCGCATGAGAATCGATTCTCTCCTGTCCCGCTCTTCTCTCATTAGTTTCGGAGCGGCAAGCCCGCTTTCACCGCCGAAGCGGATTCCGCGGGCGCGGATTCACCAAACAATAGACGATTGGCCTGGCCAGGCGCTCTGTACATCTACTTGATTGAAGTATGGGGCCAAGAAAGCGTGAAGGAGGGGGATGAAGCATGGAAAGTGCTGAGCGGATGGAAGAAATAGCCTGCCGTTGAGATGGAATGATCTGTTTGCAGCCGCGAGTTTGAAACAAGCGTAAAATGAGGAAGGCATGACCAAACAAGTCGAAGCCGTATACGAGACTGGAACACTCCGGCCCCTCGGTCGAGTGACGATCGAGGTGTCCGATGAGCCTGAGCCCACTCTGGAGGAGGTCCGAAGGGCGCTCTCGCCGATCTCCGGGAAGCTTTCTGACGCGGTTCGCGCCGAGCGGGACGCGCGAGGCTGACTCCGCGCATGGCGCTGTTTCTCGATACAAGCGCGCTCGCAAAGCTATATCACGAAGAAATTGGCAGCGCCGTAGTTCAAGAACGTTTTCGAGATCCCAGACCAAGTTTCGTTCATTTCACGGTTGGGCGCGCTTGAGATGCACTCCGTGTCGGCAGGCAAGCGACGATTTGAGTTATCGTTTGCAACGCAGCGCGTTTCCTCCAACAAATCGCGTATGATGTCAACTAAGGCGTAAAAGATGGTGGAATCTTACACTCAGTTCTTCCATAGAATTACCAAAAACGAAATCCTTCCATATCAAGAACGCTACGGAAGCGATCCATTTTCGCCTACTATCCTCATCGTTCCAACTGGACTTGGCAAGACGGATGCCGTCCTGCTTCCTTGGGTTTATGCAAGAGCGTTCGGCAACCCGGCGCCAATGCGTCTGGTGATCGTTCTCCCGAGGCAGAACCTCACCGTGCAAACGGCCAAGAACGCGCGCAGCCGCTGCAAGGAAGCGGGTTTGGAAAATCAGGTCCGAGTCCTTGAACTCATGGCCGGGAGCGACGACAACGATGAGAAACTACGCCCCGATTGCCCTGCCATCATCGTCGCCACGCAGGATCTCTACTTTAGCCGTGCTCTGAATCGCGGCTACGCCCGTCGGCCCCCTCGCTGGCCCATCGATTTCGCGCTTTACAACCAGGACTGCCTCATTGTCCTCGATGAGATTCAGTTGATGGACGACGCGCTGGCGACATCCACCCAATTGTGCGCGTTTCGAGAGCAGTTCGGCATTTTCGGCAGCGCGGCGACGGTCTGGATGTCAGCGACTGTGAACCCCGCTTGGCTCCGGACAGTCGATTTTTCTGCCCATCCGCGCGAAATCCGTCTGCAAGCTGACGATCTGGAGAAGGGGATCGTCGAGAGACGCGTACATGCGCCCAAATCGCTGGCGCTAGCGCCGAAGGAATGCCGTATGCCCGCCGGCTGCGCTGCGTTCGCGTTAGACCGGCACCAACCGGGCACGCGCACACTTATCATCGCCAACACGGTTCCGCGCGCCCGTGAAATCTTCGCGGCTCTGCGCGCAAGATTCCCGGAAACGGTTCTCCTGCATTCGCGGTTCCGGCCTTGCGACCGAAAGGATTCCACAAGGCTTTTTCTTGATCCGATCGGGCCGGGAGGGCAGATCGTGGTCTCCACTCAGGTGCTGGAAGCAGGCGTCGATATTACCTCTCGCCTGCTCGTTACCGACGTTGCGCCGTGGGGGAGCATGGTCCAGCGCTTCGGCCGCGTGAATCGCTATGGCGAGGATGTGGCGCCTGAGATCTGGTGGGTTGACCAGCCCGGCTACACGAAGCAGAAGAACCCAACTGCGCCGTACTCGCCGGACGAAATCCAGCGTGCAATCGGGCGCCTTGCAAACTTGACCTCCGCTTCGCCAGCCAATCTGCCCGAAGAAGACGGGCCGGAATCCTGGCAGTACGTCCTCCGCCGGGGAGACTTGCTGGATCTCTTTGACACCACCTCCGATCTGTGCGGCAACCAATTGGACGTTTCCCGATTTATCCGCGCCACGGAAGACAAGGACGCGTATCTGGCCTGGCGCGAGTGGGCGGGCGATGCAGAACCTCCGGAAAGCCTGGACGACCTTGCCGACGAAGAACTTTGCCCAGTCCCGATCGGAGACCTTCGGGAGTTTATCAGGAAGCACCCTGTGTTTACTTGGAGGTTCGCCACCGAGGAGTGGAGCAAGGTCAATCCTGGACAGCTCTACCCGGGGATGCTCACGGTTACGCGCTGCACCGAGGGTGGTTACACTGCGGCCGAAGGATGGTCTGCGGAAAGTAAAGCCAAAGTGGAGCCGGTGCTGGTTCGGGACGGTCCGGTTGACGGCGATTCGAGCGACACAAGATCTTTTCCGAAATACCGGCAAACTCTCAGAGATCACACGGACCGCGTTGTCGAGGAACTCAAAGTCTTGCTTGAGGGCACGAGTTTTGATCCAGAGTACACCGGCGCGTTACTTATGGCCGCGACTCTGCACGATTGGGGAAAAGCGCACGAGGTTTTCCAGACGACTCTTCACAGAAACGATAGTTCTCCGGAGTTGCTCGCGAAGCAGATCGGCGGTGGGAGGCACAGCCGCAAGCACTTCCGCCACGAACTGGCAAGTACGCTCGCAATGCTACAAACCGGCGAGTCCGATCTTGCGGCTTATCTCGTCGCTGCCCACCATGGCAAGATTCGTTTGGGAATTCGTTCCATGCCCGGAGAGAAGGAGGAGGACGGAGTTCGTATCGCGCGGGGAATTCTCGAAGGCGACCGTTTGCCGGCCTGCGAGATCGCTACCGGCGTCTTCAGGCCTTCCGTAGAACTGTCTCTAAAGCAGATGGAATTCGGAGCCGAAGGAGGCTCATGGACGGATCGCATGCTTCGCTTGCGGGATGAGATCGGACCATTCCGTTTGGCGTATTTGGAAATGCTGCTCAGGTGCGCGGACGAAACGGCGAGCGACAATCCACAGCTCAAGGAGACGGTATGCCCAGCGTGACTCTTTCGGCCTGCACCGTGACTCCGTTCGGCAGCTACCTGAAAGCGTTGGGCGTGCTGCGATTGGTGGCCGAACAGGCCGATCACGAAGCGCGGGGCCATTGGGAGCAGGATGCATTCGTGCTTCAATCCAACCTTGCCGAAGACGATCTCGCGACATTCTTTCTCGAGAAGTATAAACCCACTCCCATCCTTGCGCCGTGGAATGGGGGCAGTGGCTTTTACGCGAAGGACAACAAGGAGGGCCTCAACGCGATCCTCGCGACAACGGACGAACGTTTTGCCGCCTATCGAAAGGACCTACTCATTTGCCAGTCTTTTGGTGAGGTCGTTCACGGTAAAAGCAGTGACGAAAAAGAACGCCGCGGTACCATTCTTCGGCTTTGCCGCAACCTACTCAGCGATCCCGCGGTGGAGTGGCTGGACGCCACGGTCGGCATTGCGGCAGATGGCAGCCGTTCTTTCGCGCCGGTGCTCGGAACGGGCGGCAACGAAGGCCGGCTCGACTACACCAACAACTTCATGGCGAGGGTAGCGAGCCTGCTGATCTCGCCAAGTCCCAAGACGCCGGTGCGGGAGTTGCTGGGAAACGCGCTCTTCGGGCAGCGGACAACCGCGCTCGAACCCTCTGCGGCCGGGCAGTTCGATCCTGGGCGTGCCGGGGGAGCGAATCAAGGGCCCGGTGTAGAGCACGACGCCATTACGAATCCTTGGGACTTAGTTCTCACGCTGGAGGGCGCCGTTGCGTGGGCGAGCGGCATTTATCGCCGGCAGGGGACAAGTTACCGTTCGATTCTTTGCAGCCCATTTACGGTGCGCGCCCGGGCGGTTGGATACGGCTCCGCTTCCACCAAAGACGAGGCCCGGGCGGAGATCTGGACACCTCTCTGGCGCCGACCGGTCCGATACGAAGAACTCAGTATTCTCCTGCGAGAAGGGCGCGCCAGCGTGCAGGGCCGTCCCGCGGAGAATGCGCTCGAGTTTGCCGAAGCCGTGCGCTCTCTCGGGGTGGATCGGGGTATCGATCAGTTCGTCCGATACAGTCTGCTCAAGCGCCGCGGCGATAGCTACGTCGCTCTTCCCACCGGTACGTTTCCAACCGGCTACAGATCTGAGAGCGACCGAATTCGCGAATTTCAGGAATTCCTCGGGCATATGGACCGGCGCGAGCTTCCCAAGGGCGCGGAAGATCTGAGACGCAATGTCGATAGCGCCATCTATCAAGTTCTGCTTACGGGAGGGAAGGATCGCATGCGGGAACTGATGGCCGCGATGGGGCGGATGCTCCGCAGGATCGCGACCACCACGGAATCCCGGTTGCCCTTCCGTGCTTTTTCGGCGCGTTCGTGGCTGAATGAATGCGGCATCGAATTAGTGGAAGTGCGGATCGCTGCGGCGCTCGCGTCGCTTTGGAGCCGCGAATCGGGATCAATGGCCGACAATCTGTCGCGCGGAGACGAAAAGCGGTTTGCATGGACCGGCGGGGATCTCTGCGAGCGGCTCCGCTGCGTCCTGGTGCGACGTCTTCAAATGGCTAACGCCGCCGAAGCCAACGCAAATCCCTTGGGCGGAGCCTACGCGATTCATCCGGGAGACGCGACGCTGTTCATTGAGGGCTCAGTGGACGATGTCCTCATTGAAGAGTTGCTCTTCGCTTTCGTGGTCTTTGATTGGCAGGGCCTGGACTTTTCTCTGTATCGGTCGGCGGAGGTGCTACCTACTTACGCCGTCCTGAAGCATTTGTTTCTGCCGGGTGAGATCAAGATAGGGAGCGAACCCAAACGACTGCGGGCCGATCCCCGCATACTCTCACTGCTTGCCGCCGGGAATATCGCGGACGCAACCGGAATTGCGGTTCACAGGCTTCGAGTGGCGGGATTCCGGCCCTTAGACGTCACCTACAACAACGGAGGCGTCGATCCGTGCCGGCTGGCTGCGGCGTTACTGATTCCAGTGTGGTCCGGGAAGCGGCTCGCATCTGGCATTTTCCACGAAGAAGAACAACCAAGCGAATCTTACGCATAGAGGAAATCCGATGAACCTGACCCCCTTGAACAATGCGCCTCGTCTTCTTATCGAGGCCGACCTCGCCCCAGTGGCGGGCAACCGCTTCCAACCAACTGGATTTGCCGATCTCGGCGCAGCCGAGTACTCTCTGCCGGATGGAACGAAGATGCTACTCGTGGAAAGTTCACAATCCGTCGCCAATCATCTGGAGCGGACTTGCCTGGATGGCCATGGCCCTGGCATTGATCCCGCACTGAACGGTCTTCCGTACGTCGTTGCGGAACTGGACGGGGCGGGCGCGTCGCAAAAGACCAGTTCGCTGGTGGAGGCACACCGCATTGGTTCGCCCTACTTCCTCCTCAACGCTGGTTTCAAAGACACGTTGACGAAAGAGATGGCTTACAATCCGAAGCAGCCGCTGAATTGGCCGAAGATCTTCGCCACCCTATTCAAATACGACATCAACAGCCTGGTACATGGCGTCTTCCTCTCGCTGCTTGAAGGCGGCCGGGTGCGCTCGCCGCGTGCCGTTACTGGTTTTATTGAAGCGAGGAACGTCGTTCGCGTCGTTTCTGGCGGCGTCAAGAACAGTCCCGTGGATCCCACCGGGAAAACTCAAGTCGCAGACGTCAAGGCAAGTGAGAGCGGAGTTTACAGCAACGTTCCTTACGCCCGTGTAGAGTATGTGGCCGAGGCCGATGGGATCAAGGCGTACTTCAACGTCGATCTCTCTCTCATCCGTGGTTTCCGCCTCGGCGACGAGGCAACCAAGCTGCTGATCGTCCTCTCGCTGCTCAAGATCCGCCGATTTCTGGATACCAGCCTGCGCCTTCGTACGGCGTGCGACCTCCAGCTCCGGGCCGTCCGCACTACGTCGCCCCTCGACTTTACGCTGCCGCCCGAGGCGGATCTGCTTTCCGGGGTCCAGGCCGGCATCCATGCATGCGCTCCTCAGTTTGCGAAGCCTGCAGTGACGGAACTGAAAACGAAAGTGAAGATCGTGGACAAAGAAAAAACCCCGGAGAAAGCCGTAACCGAGGCCAGCGCCCAGTGACAACCATCCGGCTGATTTTCGCGGCCGGGCGATATCACGGCACCCCGTGGGGACGG
>JBGPHB010000103.1:0-9097 GCA_041484155.1 Bryobacteraceae bacterium | reverse complement strand
GATGTCTCCGGTGTTGGCATTCACGGCGATGATCCGGCTCCACGGCGGTTTGTAGCATGGCACGTTCGCGTCCTTAATGCGAGCGCTGAACGCACCCACGGTCCCGTTCACGCGATCGTAAGGAAGATTCGCGTTCTCATATCTGACGCCGTCTTTCTTCTTCTCGACCCATCCAGTTAAGGGGCTGTCTTTCGTCTCGACGAAAACGTACCCAGAAGTGGGGTCTGACGCGACGCCGCCCCAGCTTGCGCCTCCCGTTGCTCCGGGGAAAGAGATGGTTACTCTGGGCGCGGAGCCTTCCTCATGAAAGAGCCATGGCGTAAAGGGGCCGGCGTTATAGAAGAGGTTCTTCTCCCACAGTTCCTCACAGGCCTTGGCGTGCTCCGGAGTGGTATCCGCCGCCGTGACCAGGTCTTCGCGCTTGAGACTGGTCCGCGCCAGTGCCGGCGGTTTCAACGGAAATGGCTGGGTGGGGGAATACCACTCGCCGGGTACGTCGCCCTTGGGAACCGGACGCTCCTCGACGCCGAAGATGGGCTTGCCGGTGACGCGATCGAGAATGAACATCCAGCCGGATTTGCCGATTTGCGCCAGCGCGGGAATCTTCTTTCCGTTTTGCACGATGTCGACGATGCCCGGCGCGGGCGGCAAATCGTAGTCCCACAGATCGTGATGGACCACCTGGAAATGCCATTTGTACTTTCCGGTATTGGCGTCCACGGCAACTACCGAGTTGCCGAACAGATTCGCACCCGGCCGGTCGGCGCCGTAGTAATTCGCTGCCGCGGCGCCGAAGGGCATGTAGACAATGCCGCGGGCTTCATCCACTGTGAGATACCATCCCCACACGTTGGCGCCGGAACGGGTCTTCCATCCGTCGTCCAGCCAGGTTTCGTGACCGACTTCGCCGGGTTGGGGCACGGACTGGAATTCCCAGAGTTTGACGCCGGTTCGGGCATCGTACGCGCGTGAATTTCCGGGTGGACCGTTCTCCTTCTCGCCGGTGCTGGCTCCTACCATGATCAGGTTCTTGAATACGGTCGGGACGCCGTTATACGGCACGACCATATCGGCGATGCCTTCTTTGGCAAAGCCGGGGTCGAGCTTGCCGGTATTCGCATTCAGTGCGATCAGGTTGCGGCCTGCGGTGAAGAGAACGCGCGGCGGATTCTGGCGGTCGCCCGGCCAGTAGGAGACGCCCCGGGGCGATGCCTGGCCGCTCGCGACTTCGTAGGTCCAGATCACTTTGCCGGTGTCGGGTTCGAGCGCTACTACGCGCGTTTGGGCCGACAGATACATGACTCCGTTCACCACAACGGGCACCACCTCGGCGGCGCCTCCGGCCGTGGCGAAGCGGAATCCGTCCGGCTGCAAGCGATAGGACCATGCCTGGGTCAGCTTGGAGACGTTGCTCGCGTTGATTTGCTTGAGCGGCGAATAGCGAGAGCCGGCCAGGTCGCGATTGTACATTGGCCAGTCGGCAGGGGGAGTCTTGCTCGTTTGGGCAAGAAGCGTACCGCAGGCCGCGATCGTCAACCAGATCGAACGCATCAACTGAATTCCTCCCGGAATATTCAAGTCTACAATGGCTCCGCGGACATCGGCGAAAATCAAGGGAGAGGCCGAAAATGCAGGTAACCGTTGACGTACCCGAAGATCTAGTTCGGCATTTTGCCGCGGATGCTGGTGGACTGTCGCGCGCGGCACTAGAAGCTCTCGCGCTCGAGGGCGTGCGGTCGGGTAGGCTGACGACATCCCAAGCCCGCCGGCTCCTTGGCATTCAATCCCGATATGAGATGGACGGTTTCCTAAAGACGCACGGTGTCTTTCTACCGGTGGCCATTGAGGACGCACTGCAGGAGTGTGAAGCCGCCGCCGACTTCGCAAAATGAAGGTTGTCATCGCCGATACGTCACCGCTCAACTACCTGGTGCTGATCGGCGCGTGCGGATCGATCCGAGGTGCGGACGGCAGTACGACAGAGGATTGATGCTTGGCTGAGGACAGGAGAATCGCGACTAGAGCCGCGACAGTTATGGAGCGAGTTGAACGAATTTTTCACGGCTTCTAACACCGACCGTCCTCAGTGTCGGTCTTACACAGCCGTGACGGTCACCGAGCGGTCGGCGATGCTAAATTGCTACTGCTGCGGGACCGCTCCGCCGGCCGGGCCGCGGTCCACTTTCGTGTCTTTGCCTTCCTTCTCGAGGGCGCGGGCTCCGGTGAGGGCGTCGAGCATCATGTAATTCCCCTCGTGACAGGCGTATTCGTAGACCTTGTAGTTGGGTTCCAGCTTGAACGGATAGTGGATGGTCCACGGTTTGGTCCAAACGTTGGGATCGCTGATGGTGGCGTCGTAGCTCAGTTCGGTCGGGGATGTGCGCGTGAAGCGTTCGGTGATCTTCGTGGAATCGGTATATCGGCCGCCGCCGACACCGGACTTCGGGTCCAGATTGGTGGTCTCGACCACCAACGTATTGCCGTCCCAATGGCCGCGCGAGTCACCCATATAGGAGCGGACGCTCTTTCCCACGTGCGGGCGCCCGTCCAGAGGAATCACGCGAGTCTCATGGACCATCTCGCTGCGGATCGCCACATATCCGGGACCTTGGAAAATGTCATTTCCGTAGTTGTAAAGCGTCGGAAGCATGGTGGTGGGGAAACCGCGGGTGATACAGCGGCTATAAAAGTCAAAGTCTTCCCACGAGTCGACTTTGTCGGGGAAGTGCCCACCGGGGCCTAAGCCGCCTCTCTCGCTTTGGACAATTTTTCGGGCTTCGGATGTCATCGGAGGTACTCTGCCGTCCGGCGGATCCACGACCATCGAGGCTTGACGGTTCGGCTTGGCACGCTCGACCCAATACCCTGGCGGGTTAATGGTGACGGAATTGTCGGATTTGACGAATTCTTCACTATCGCCCTCCGCTTGCTTCGCGGCTTGCGCTTGTCTTTGAGCGAGTTCGGCCTCGGTGAGACTTGCTCTCTCGCCCAAAGCCGCGGGCCGCTGCATGGGTATGTTGGCGCTGGCGGGCCATTGCCCTTGAAGATCCGGATCGCCCCAAGGAGTCTTCGGTGGCGAGTAAGGCTTCTGCGCAAGAGACATGGCCGCGAACGCTACTGCCAAAGCGAAAAGTCGATGAGTCATTGCAACCCCCTGTTATTTTGTGTCGGTCTTGGCGCCGGGGTCATCCGGGTTGGACCCGCCGACGAACAGCTTTTTCCCGTCCTTGAACGTGATGCTGCTGCCGTTGGCCTTGTTCTCGCCGTTCTTGGCCTGATAGCCCTGGACGTCGAGCTCCGTTCCGACTTCAAGAGATCTCTTCGTAAAGCCGCGCCGGATCATGATGTTCGGGCTGCCGCCTTCGACCATCCAGTTGGTAACCTTGCCGTCCGCCCCTACCACATCGATATGGATCCAGGAGTGCGGATTGATCCATTCCATCTCGGTAACCTTTCCCTTCAAATGGACCGGCTTCTTATCGTCATACTCGGCTTGAAACGCATGGTGCGCCGACACCGGGACCGCAGCCAGAAGCAGGCCGGCGCTGGCAAATACCACTGAGATTCTTGTTCGCATATGATTCGTCTCCTGATTTATCTACTTCGATTTCGCTGCTTCCTGGGCGCGGGCGCCGCTGAGGATGTCCCCCATGGCGTAATTCCCTTCATGACAGGCGTACTCGATCATCTGATAGTTCGAGTTCTGCGCCAGGGGAATGAGAATGGTCCAGGGTTTTGTCCACGTTTTCGGATCGTCAATCGTAACCTGATAGTTGAGCGTGGTTGCGTCGACGCGCGTGAAGCGCTCGGTCAGACGCAAGGCGGCGCTATGATGACCCGGATCGCCGGGATAGCCCGCTCCGTTGGAGCCGATGCTGGTTTTGTCGGTGAAATTCGTCGTCTCGACCACCAGCGTATTGCCTTCCCAATGGCCGCGCGAATCTCCCATATACATTTGAATGCTGGATCCGACGTGCGGGCGTCCGTCGAGCGGGATCACGCGGGTCTCATGAATCATTTCGTTGCGAAACGCGACGTATCCGGGAGACTGCACAATCTGATTTCCGTTGTTATAAACCACCGGAATGACGGAGCCCAACAGGCCTCGCGAAATACAGCGGTAATACAGGTTCATGTCCTCGTAGGAGTCGGCTTCGCCGCGCCATTCCCCGGTTACGCCGCGTCCTCCTCGGGCTTCCTTGCGGAACTTTTGTTCCTCCGGCGTCAGGGGAGGAAGTCTGCCGTCCGGCGGATCTACAATCAACGACGTTTGCCGAGTCGGTTTTCCACGTTCCGTCCAGTAGGACGGAGGACCGATGCTCACCTTCGCGTTTTCCGAAGCGAATTCTTGCGTATCCGTCAGAGCTTGTTTTCTTGCCTGCTCTTGCCTTTGAGCGAATTCTTCGTCGGTGTAGAGCGCTCGGTCCTTCAGGTTGGCCGGCCGCTGCATGGGCGTACCCATGTTGCCCGGCCAAATCCCCTGGATGTCCGGGTCTCCCCACGGGGTTTTGGGAGGCGTGTAGGTCTTGACCGACTTGACCTGGCCCGACGCGAGCCCAATCGCAACGGCCAGAGCACTCATCGAAGTGAGAAATCGGCGGCTCATCGCTTATTTACTCGTCTGCTTCTTGAATTGGCCGTAGAGCAGCTCTTCGGCGAACTCCACGCACTTGAACTCCAACAGTTGAGCGTTCTTCTCCGCCCTGCGATACAGCGGCACACTGATCTTCCAGGAACGTGAGAAAGTCTTTGGGTCCTCGATGGTGGCTTCGTAGTTAATGCGATCGTTGCCGGCTTTGGTGAAGCGCTCCACCACATGCAGTTGATCGCTCGCGAAGTTGCCGGCGCGGTCAAACCAGGCGAGGCCGTTCAAGCCGGTAACGTCGACTACCAGCGTGTCGCCCTCCCAGCGCCCGTTCGAAGTTCCCATCCAGGTGTCCGTGGGAGCTTCGATCGGTTTTCCCATGTTGATGGCGCGATTGGCGCTGGCGTACTCATAGACCATCAGGATGTCCTTGGGCGACTGGACAATCTGAAACGGGAAGGGCATATACGTGGCGCGCGGAATGCCCGGCATATAGCACTTTGCCTCCGGGTCCGTGGTCCGGCGATTGGCGAAGTTTTGCTTCTTCTTCGCCGCCGCTGCGGGTAGATAAGGGATCTCATTGCCCTCGACGATCCCTTGACCGGCGGGGGCGGCGCCGATCGCGCCGAGGTCCTGCAGCGGACCCTGATATGCGGAATGGTCCTGAATGTCCCAATTGGCCGTGCCGATGTACTCCCAAATCCCGTTCAAGTTGGGTTTCGGCCGTGCAGCCTGAGCCTGAGCTGAGGCCGGGATCGCGGCCAACGAGAGGACTGCAACTGTCGCAAACAAACTACTGTTGAGCATTTAAACTCACTCCTTCAAACCCGGCACACAGGATATCACAGTGAGGCTATTCGACTGCGACGCGGTCCATTTTGAACAGACCGTTCGAGCTGCCATTGGCCGGGATCAACACACCCATGAACCCGATAAACATCTCATTCCAGGTTTGGTCGCCCCAGGCAGCCGTTTCGCCCACATACGGGTTCTGTTTATTCTTTGGCGAATTATCGTAGTGTGCGGTTACCTCGATCTTGGTTCCAGGAGGCATGGAAATCGGCTTTTCCAGTTCGTAAGGGAGTTGCCAGTCGAAGCTGAAATTGATGGCCTTCATCATGGTTTCGGATTCGCCGGTTGGGTAGGTGGCGCGATAGGTCATATCCTTGCCACGCCAGTGCATATGCGGCATGAACAACACCGCCTCGAAGGGTTTTTGCACGGTGGCGGTGCGCTTCACTTCCAGGTTCGGTTCGCCCCACGGAATCCCGTCTTTGGTGGGAGCCCGGTCGGAGATGGAGATCTGGGTGTACCGATACTTGGCCGGCTCCTTCAAGAAGTACATTCCGATCTGGGTGGTATCGGTTTCCGGTTTGAGACCGCTGGAGGTGTAGTGGATCTGGACTCTCAGCCAGGAACCCGCGGGGAGCAGCCTTCCCGCGTCGTGGCGGGCGGAATTGTAGCGGACGAGCTCGTGTCCAGGCGAGAAGCCGGCGAGGCTGAATACTTCGGCGGAATTCGCGCCGGGCGGCAGGTTTGCGTTGGGCGCGCGTTCGTCCTGAAAGTATCCTTGGCCGGGCTCCATGCCTTTGGGGTTATACCAGGGCGAGCCTGGGGGCGCGGCGTCCATCCCGCCGTGATGAACCACGGCCCGGTTGCCGGGCAGGATTTGGACCGCGGTCAGCCACATATCCTTGGTGAAGTTGGTGGGAAGAACAAAGTTCACAAACGGCAGCGACTGCTCGACCAGTCCATTGGGTCCCCGCTTGGCAATGGGCACGGTGAATGGCTTCAGTTCGAAGATGATATCGGGCGGGCCGTTGAGCCATCCGCCGTCGGCGAACTCCGCCGGCGCCGGCTTGTCCTTGGCATCGCCTTCCAAGGCGCCGCTATCGGCCCATGCCGCGAGTGTGTCGATGTCCTTCTGCGCGAGACTGCGATCGTTGGCCAGGGGATGAGTGGCTGTGACGGCGGTATCTGCCATCCAGGGCGGCATCCGTCTGTTCACGACTTCAGCCTTGATCGCCTTGGCCCAAGGCCGCACTTCCTTGTAAGACAGGAACGACATCGGCGCGATTTGGCCGGGGCGATGGCAGTTCTGGCAGTTCTTCTGCAGGACCGGAAGGACGTCTTTGTTGAAAGTGACGTTGGCGGAAGTCGGTGGCGGGGCGGCTATCGCCGCTCCTGTCAGGAGAGCAATCAGGCAGGCATTTTTCATGAGCGAGACCTCAATGGATGCACGCTATCCATTTTCGGTTGTAGTGTTTTAGGAGTCAAGGCGTTGCAGCACTTCTAGCGCGATGCCTGTGCCGGGCTCGGCTGCGAACCTGGTCGGGCGCGTTGTGCCTCGGGTCGCCAGGCAGATCCGCCAGGTGTCGCCGGCGAGTTCATAGATTCCCAGGTTGGTGTTTCCTTTTTCGGGGCCCGACGTGAAGTTCATGTTGAAGGTCTTGGGGGTGGTGGTGGGGTCTGCCTCGATGGTTCCCTCGTAGGTCGCGCCCATTCCAGTGGATGTGAAGCGATCGCCTTGAATCGCTATTTTGGCCCCCGTAATCGCGGTCGCCGGGAGTGTGCGGCCGTCCATTTCGAGGGAAACGATGTTCCAGACTCCCTGGAGTGTTTCAATGTCTGTTTTCATTTTTTACCTCTCGGTGAAACCCCGCCCTTACGGGCGGGGCTTGTCGGCGTTTGTAGACCTGCGAATCTCGCCCGGGCGGGGTCTTGGCGAATGCGAATCAATCCGCCTGCCAGCGCTGCCAGCGGCCCCGTGATAATGAGCGCGATCTGATACCAGAGGGGCGCCCGATCACCGGTAAGCGCGATTGAGACGCCGCCCATGACTGCCGAAAAAATGGCAAGCCCGATCGCTGCGCGCGGACGGATCCATGCCGCGAGATAGCCGCCCAGCATCATCGCCGGAATTGCGACCGCCAGGCTCACGAACGAATAGCTGAGCGTACTGGCCCGGAGCAGCCTGGACATCGCGAGATCGCCTGCTATAACGAGCAGCGCCACAACGAGGTACCCGACCAGCACCGCCCCGAGCGTTCTTAACCAGACGCCGCGGCGAATGTTTGCCCAAAGCACAGACGGCGCTGAGCGGACCATCTGGTTCCAATACCATCGAGAAGCGTGGTGACGCCCCAGTGTGGATGCGAGCAACACGTGTTCCTCGATCAGGTCCCCGAGTAGCATCTCCTTGTCGCGTTGCCGCAGGAACATGCCGAAGAACCACGTGGCCCAGCGGTGAGGCTCTGTGTGCTTCATATTGTGCGCCAACGTGGTTTCAGCCCCGCCATCATTTTTCGCATCACTTCCTGCGAGCTTCGTAGAGCGCATTGGCCGTCAGACTCGATGCGAAAGAAACGTTTGGCGCGGCCGCCGCGCTCGGGAGTTGGCTCGCCGTCGGATGACGATACGTAGCCCTTGGCCTCAAGGCGCTCCAGTGTGGCGTACACCGCGCCGATCGAGACGCTTCGGCCGGTGCGCTCTTCGATCTCGCGGCGCACGGCCATGCCGTATGCATGCGGGTCGAGGTGCAACAACGCCACCAGGACAATCTGCTCGAATTCACCGAGAGAATCGCCTTTCGCCACGGTTTCTACATAATAGAATAAATGTGCTGGGCAGTCAAGACGTAGATTCGCTGGGTCGTTGACGCCCGAGTCACAGCCACAGTGCCAAGACGACAGGCTGGCGCACGTCAACGGGATTCCGACCCAGTGGTGGCCCGCCAAAAACGCAGCGACAAAACGAACCCAAGAAGTTACTGAAACCAAAGGGGCGCGCATTTTTTGGGCGTGTGGATTTTTCCAGAGAACACTCACGGCCGCCGCGATAGTAGGACGCCGAGGCCGAGCATGCTTCACGAAAAGTCCCGTAGGGTTCAAGATTCCTCCTTCCAGCGTTCAGTTCCCGCGAGGTTTGCTGAGCGGGCTCCAATTCAAGGTTTAGCGTCTGGGAGGGCGGAGGCAGGAGGATGAAGGGCTCAATTGGCTGAAAGAAATGGGAGAAGAATTGCTTGGAGGTTGGGATTGTTGGAGGGAGCGGATCTCCGGGATGAGCCGACAAGCCAGCCAAGTGGGATCGAAGGATGCAAGCGCGTTTCTCGGTACTAACCTGCAGAATGATCGAAAAGTGACAGCGATTCGGGGGTTTTGGCACTGTTCGTAAAAATGGCGATTCGGTCATCCTCGTCGACACGAAGCAGGGTAGTCTAGGCTCGTCTAGACCAGTTCCGGAGTTTCTGTAGCCCGCTCCCTAACGGTCGCGGTTCGGTAAGTGGCTGATAGCCCACAGTGCTGACACCGAACCGCGCGCGTTAGCAAGCGGGAATGTGGTCTACGTTAGTCCTGAATACGCTCTAGCTGGTGAGGCCATGGATTTCCAGGAGGGGCTCTCCTCAGACAAACGGAAGTATCCGATCCGGCAGTTCAAAGCTTTCTGGGCAATGGCGAAGCGATACGCCGAGCTGACAAGGTCTGATCCTCTCATTCACAGGAGTCTTGCTGG